>NZ_JAQIBL010000328.1 GCF_027859075.1 Oceanispirochaeta sp.
GTGGGTCTCAGTTTTGTAAAATTTGCACGACTCAGCGGCCTGAACAAGATCATTTCCATTGATCCTCTGGAGAATTAAAGAGCCAAAGCCCTTGAGATGGGTGCTGACTTTGCAGTGGCTCCAGACAGCCCGGAATTAAAGTCTATATTAGAAAAACAGAAACTGGGATTCGATGTCGTAATCGATGCCGTGGGGCATGAGAATATTATAAATGCCGGGATATCCATGATCAAAATGACCGGGACCATCTGTGTGTACGGGGTTGTGGGATCGCCTGAAATCAATCTGAAAAAAGACAAAGGTCCATACAATTTTAATCTGCTGATTCATCAATGGCCTACAAGGCATGCTGAAGCCTCGGCTCAGGAACCCTTGATAGACTGGATCAGGGAAGGCTTGCTGAATGCAGATGATTTTGTCACAGGAGTGTTTCCGATTGAGCAATTTTCAGAGGCAGTAGAGGCTGTTAAACTGCCCGGTTCAATAAAGACAATGTTGACCTTTGATTCCTGGAGCAGGTCATCATGAAACAATATCTTCTGGCTCATGACCTGGGCACCAGCGGCAATAAAGCCACTCTCTTTTCATTAGAAGGAAAGCTCATAAAGAGTGAAACTTCGGCTTATGAAACCTACTATTCCAATGGAAATTGGGCGGAGCAGGATTCTGAAGACTGGTGGTCTGCTGTTTGTAGCTCTACAAAGAAACTGCTTTTGGGGATTGATCCAAAAGATATAGCCTCGGTCTGTTTCAGCGGCCAGATGATGGGATGCCTCCCTGTGGATAAACAGGGAAAACCTCTTCACAGGCATCTGCTCTATTGTGATCAGAGATCAGTGGAACAGGAGAATATTCTCCTCGAAAAGGTCGGCATGGAGGAAGTGTACAGAATCACGGGACATCGGGCTTCTGCATCATACGGGATCACAAAGCTCAGATGGCTTAAAGATCATCATCCTGAAATCTTCAACCAGACCTGGAAAATGCTGAACGCCAAGGATTATCTGAATTTCAGACTAACCGGCAGGATGGTCACGGATTATAACGATGCCTCTGGAACCAATGCTTTTGATATCACAAGACTGGAATGGTCTGCCCGCATTCTGGATGCCATGGGAATCCCTGAGTCCATGATGCCTGAGGCTGTTCCATCAACGACCGTCATTGGAGAAATCATCGGGGAGGCCTCCCGGGCAACAGGTCTGGCGGTGGGTACTCCCGTTGTGGCCGGTGCCGGAGACGGGGGCTGTGCCACTGTGGGTGCCGGGTGTGTTAAACCCGGAAGGGCCTACAATTATCTGGGCTCTTCTTCCTGGATTGCAACCACAAGCCTGAAGCCGGTTCATGATCCTGCTATGCAGACTTTTACCTGGGTTCATCCTGTTCCGGGATATCTGCAGCCCTGCGGAACCATGCAGACAGCGGGAAGTTCCTACGACTGGATGATCAGAGAATTGGCCCGTGGTGAAAGTATGCAGGCAGAGACAGAAAATAAAAACATCCATCTTCTGCTGGAAGACCTGATGAGTCAATCCTCCGCTGGTTCGAAGGGAGTCCTGTTTCTTCCCTATATGCTGGGAGAAAGAAGTCCCCGATGGAATCCCGATGCAAAGGGTTCTTTTTTGAATTTGAATCTGGAAATTAAGCGTGCCGATATGTTCAGGTCTGTTCTGGAAGGAGTGACCATGAACCTGGATATTATTCTTAAGATTTTTCAGAAAGAACTTCCTATTGAAAATCTGCTTGTCATAGGCGGCGGGGCAAAGGGTCGATTCTGGAATCAGCTGATGGCTGATATCTTTGGTATACCTGTTCATATTCCTATCAATCTTGAAGAAGCAACCAGTATGGGCGCTGCCATTATCGGAGGAGTAGGTTGTGGAGCCTTATCCGGTTTTGATGTTGTTGACAGATTTATTGAAATGGATCGAGTACTGGAGCCTAATAGCGCGAATAGAGGGGTTTATGATTCATCCCGAATTCTCTTTGAAAAAGCTTATTGGGCTGTTGAACCTTTATTCAATGATTTTAATTCTTTGAAAGCCACATGATAACTCCCATAATGCTGATGCAGGTATGCAATTCTTAGTTTAAGAGCCTCCCGAAAGGAGGCTCTTTTCAATATTATCAATGTGTCAGTGAGCAGAAAACTTAACTCTCTATGATGATCTCGGCCCAGGGAGACAGACGTTTCTCGAGTTCCCTGTATTGCTCCTCAGTCAGTGTCCATTCAGATGCTTTTGCATTTTCTGCCGCCTCTGATGCTGTCCGGGCCCCTGAAATTACACTGAGAATGGAAGGTTTATACAAAATCCAATTAATGGCCAGTTCTGCCGGAGCCTTTGACAGTTCCCGGGCAAAATCTATAAAAACCCTGGCTGCCTTGAAATAGGGCCCTGATTCTTCCCCGGATAGACGTGGATTGCCTGAACGTACATCATCCCTGCCAAAGACTTTTGTCTCATCAAATCCTCCTGCCAGGAGTCCCATCATAAGAGGACCAAAGGGGAGTAATGCAATATCAATCTCCCCGACAAGGGGCATGATCTCTTTTTCAGTCCGGTAATCAAGAATATCACCTCTATAGGTGCCTGCATTCCGTTCAAATGCATTATAGAGACCCTGCCAGGTAACGATATCTTCCAGTTCATTTGCCCTGCGGGTATCGGCGGCAGAGAAGTTGCTGACACCTAGCCATCGGACTTTGCCTGCTTTCTTAACAGCACCAAGGGCTTCCATTGTCTCTTCAAGAACCCAGTCGCTGCATGGCCAATGTATCTGCCAAAGATCAATGTGATCTGTATTGAGTCTTTTCAGACTCCTGTCAATTTCATCAATCAGGCTCTGACGGCTTAAGTTTCTGGAAACCTCCCCATTATCATCCCATATAAGACCGCATTTACTGGCAATCAAAACCTCATTACGTCTGTCTTTTAATGCTCTCCCAAGAACTTTTTCTGCATGACCCAAACCGTAAACTGGTGCTGTGTCGAAAAAATTGATACCATTATCTATGGCCTCATGAAGTGCTGATATGGCTGTTTTATCATCCGCTCCACCCTCCCATTGCCCACTTATACCCCAGAGACCAAATCCAACAACACTTGCGTCGACTCCAGTCCCTGGAATTTTACGATATTTCATATAATCTCCTTATCAGTCTCATGGACTAGTAAATATGACGAACAATAACCTGCTGTGCTAAAGGGCTGTTTCGTTCAGTATATCAACTCACAGGCCTATGATGACTTTTTATCAATCTTTCTTATTTTAACGTCCACATAATCAAGAATGATGTTATCATATTCCTATGTAATAATAAAGGTTGTGTAAACTAATTTAATAACAAGATTCACAATATTTTCAAACTTTACAAACCCTGGATATTTATCCTTATATACAAATGTTCCTGAAAGGGATTATTCTGATTCTAGCTGTGACCAACTACGCTAATTAAGATACTGATTAACCGGCAGATATGCATTGGAGATATTTATGAAAGCAAAACTTGTCCCTGTATTTTTTAAGAATGAGAGAACCGACAGGTTTTCATTACAGTTGAATCGCTTGAAATCACTGCTGTCCGAACAGGCTGACTTTCTTCAGGAGCAGCCTTTAGGTCAGACTTTACCAGACTGTGATGCTGTTGTTTTTCCTGAAATCCTGGGAGAAGCCTATCGTTCGGTAGAATCCATTCAGAAGATAGTTCAACCCATTCTGATCATTACATCCGAATTTGCAACCGTCTCCATGTGGGACTGGGAAATCAGCAACTTTCTGAAGGGGAAAGGGGTGCGTACCATCAACCCCTATAGCCTGGAAGAGTCAAAAACGGTCTGTAAAGTGCTTGCAACCAAAAGGAAAATGTCCGAGTCCCGTTTCCTGATTTTTCAGGACAATCCGGGAGAAGGTTTTCAGCCGGAAATCTTTAAATCCTTTTACTGGTGGGAAAAAGAAAGTGACGATACCATCAAAAATAAGTTCGGCACAATCATTGAACGAAGGAGCCTGAAGGCTCTGGGTAAAAAAGCTGCCGCCTTCAGTGACGGGGATGCCGAGAGTGTCTGGAAGAGCTGGGATTACCCCAGGGAAGAAGGTTTTGCTAAAATCCGCGGCCTCAATGCAGCCAGGCTTTACCTCGCAGTCAAAGAGGAGCTGGACAGGGACGATATCATCGGAGTAGGGTCCAACTGTCTCAATGAATCTCATCACTGTACTACTACGCCCTGTCTGACCTGGGACCGGCTGCTGGAAGAAAAAGGACTGCTCTGGGCCTGTGAAGGCGACACCCAGTCTCTTGCCAGCCAATACATGCTCTACAATTCAATCGGAGCTCCTCTGCTTATGACCAATATTTATCCATTCCTGATGGGTAATGCCGCCTTGAAACATGAAAGAATTCCCTCATTCCCCGAAATTGTGGATGATCCTGAAAATCATATCCTTTTGGGGCACTGCGGCTACTTCGGTCTGCTGCCCCGCAGTATGAGTTCAGACTGGATTCTTAGAGCCAAGGCCCTGGCTATCGTCAACGAAAACTCTCATATGTTTGATGCCAGGATGAAAACGGGTGATGTGACCCTGACTCGAATGAACATGGCCATGGATAAACTCCTTTCTGTGAAAGGTGACCTGCGGGGCTATGTTCAGTACGGTGAGCATTCTGATGTAAAAAACGGGGGAATCCTGAGAGTTCCTGATGGACGAAATCTGATGGACAACGTCTATTCCCACCATGTGATCCTCATGGAGGGGGATCATCGGCAGACTCTTGATCTCATTGGTAAAATTATGGATCTTGAGGTTGAGAAACTCTAAAGCTGAGATTTTTTATTATGAGGGGATCATGCTCTCGCTTACCATGGGGTACCCCGATATACAAGAAGAATTCGGATCAATACAGCATGGATTGAATAAGATCCCGAGCCTGGTTTCTAAGATCTTTACTGCTTGATTCCTGCACTTTCTCTGCAGAAATGGCCTGGCTGAAAATGATCTTTATTTTTCCTGGTTTGATAAAAAATGATTCAACTTTTTTTCTCTCATAGAGACCTTTTAGGGCCACCGGGATCATATCTGTTCCGGCATTCCGGGCCAGACGGAAGGGGCCTCTCTGAAAGTTCTGGAGTTCCCCATCTCTGGTTCGGTGGCCCTCCGGAAAAATGATGATGGAGGTTCCCTCCCGAATGATCTGTCCCGCCTTATCCAGGCTTTCCAGGGCTGATTTTGTGTCTTTTTGACTGATTGGAATATTGCCCATCCCTTTTATAATGGATCCCCAGAGGGGCCATGAGAAATGGCTTTCCAGTTCCACTCCTCTGACAAACTGAGGGATATGTCCAAAGAGCAGAACCGGGTCTAAAAGGTTCACATGATTGGAAACAAAAACATAACCCTTTCGGGGGTCCAGATCCGGCCAGCCTTTGACTTCTACCCTGATTCCGAAACTCCGGGGAATCAGGCGGCATAGTCCCTTGATCTGAGACTCGAAAAGACGCTGTTTCCCTATTAGATTTTGTAAAATGATGAGGGTAAGACCGAATGAAAGCAATACAATGGATGAAATATACCCGAAAACTGTTGTCACTCGGTACATCAGCAATACATCCTGATTTTCCCGGGAAGAATTGTGACTTCAATGGGGGTTTTCCCGAAAGTCTCTCCGACAGGTGTCAGCAGCAGGGACTTTTCCGACTTTAAGGTTATCTTCTTTGCTGTCAGGCATTCAACGGCTTCATTCTGGATATGGGTTCCTTTGAAAATGGTGGGGAAAAGCTTTAATATTTTTCCTCTGGATATTTTGTTCAGGAGGATAATATCCAGTAAACCGTCATCAATCCGGGCATCCGGGGCCATCATCATATCCCCACCGGTGAATCGGGAATTGCATATTTCTGTAAAGACGGCGTTTCTCTTGATGCTCCGGCCGTCGATCTCCATCTCGATGGAAGTCGATTTTAGAACCATCAACTCTTCCAGAACCGCGAATATATAACTGAGAGCTCCCAGCATCTTATACTTTTTGGCTCTATAGGCGACATTGGAGACAAAACCGGTGCCCAGGAGGTTGGCAAAGTAGTGCTGTCCCTCACTGTAGCTGAAATGGCCCAGGTCTACACCTTTGGTATTCCCTGCAATTATCTTTTTCAGGGCATCATCCACCGTTTCAATTCCCAGGTCTTTGATAAAAGAATTTCCTGTTCCCACAGG
>NZ_JAQIBL010000329.1 GCF_027859075.1 Oceanispirochaeta sp.
GGAACTGCTTGTGGCCTGGTGATAGGTATTGGATCTTTTGATTTTGTCGGCAACCTCGGCCATATCCTGGGTATCATCAACAATGGTCACGGCATTACCCGCTCCCACACCGTAGGCAGGAGTTCCGCTGGAGTAGGCAGCCTTAACAAGTCCCCCGCCCCCTGTAGCAAGGATCAGATCACACTGTTCCATAAGATCCTGTGAGTTTTCCATGGTGACTTCATCTACATGGATGATCAGGTCAGCAGGATATCCGCCTGCCTCCAGGGCTTCTCTCATCTTGTTAATGACCATTTCATTGGTTTTTCTGGCTCTGGGATGGGGCGCCAGGATGATGGCGTTCCGGGTCTTGATGGCACTCATGGCCTTAAGAACCTGGGTGGCCTCACAGTTGGTACAGGGAACAAGAGCTCCGATAACACCCACAGGCTTGGCCAGTTTCATCAGACCCAGAGCCTCATCTTCTTCGATGACGCCAACCGACTTTTTACCCTTCATATCAAACCAGCCGCCACGGACTTTGTTCATCATCTTACCGTATTTGCTGGGAACGTCCCCCATCTGGGTTTCTTCTACGGCAAACTCGGCAATTTTTTGTGCGAACTCTTCCTGAATGGTGGCCCAGGCGATGCGCTGACACATGTCATCCACCTGTTCCTGGCTGAAAAACTCAATCTGTTTCTGAGCTGCACGGGCTCTTTTCATTAATTTACTGATATATTCTGACATCTCTAATTCCTTATTATTCTATTGATTTCAATTCCGATTATGCGTCAGGGTTGGGAACCATGAAGTTTCTGACAACGCCCAGCAGTTCTGTGTAACCCGCGAGGAAACCTCTGAGAGTACGAGTGATGGCACCGTAAGTATCAAACTCGGCATGATTCAGACCATAGGCCTCGTAGGCTTTGGTGAAATCAGGAAACTTTTTGTGCAGTTCTTCCAGTATAGCGGGATCTACTGGTTTATCAATGGTAACTTTAGGATCAATATCGCTGGCGTTGAACTTTTTCTGCCATCCGCTGGGGATTGTCTGAACAATGTTGTCTCCGATGAGTTCTGACCAGTGCAGCTGGTTTCTATAAGCTGCTGAAAGCAGTCTGGTTCTGAATCCTTTTTCTTTGTAAATTCTATAGGCTTCCTTAAAAGCAGCCACTCCGGCCCAGTCAAGAACACCTGGAGTGGTCAGGATTTTTTCTTTGCTGGCAACAACTTTCAGCCAGTCATCCAGGCGGCCTACCATGATGGTACAAACAGGAGTCAGGAAAGAGATATCCTTACCTTCGGCTTCTCTTCGCATTAAGCCGCGTTCTACGGCTTCTCCAACGGCAACCGCCTGGGGAACTGTAAAGCTGACGGTAGCATTGATATTGACACCATTGTAGGTAGCTTCTTCGAATGCCTTGATTCCGGCTTCAGTAGCAGGCATTTTAATCATCATATTGTCGGCCAGTTTGCTGAATCTAATGGCCTGTTTGGTCATGGCTTCTGTATCTCTATAGAGCTGGGCATTGGTCTGAATGGAGATTCTTCCCTTTTTTCCTTTGCTTGCGTCAAATACAGGTTTCAAGATATTAGCGCCTTTAACAGCCATTTCTTCGATGAGTTTCCAGGAAACGTCTACTTCCGATCCTGTGGGCATCTCTTTGATAATCTCTTTGATTCTGTCCTGCCAGAGATGCATTTCCTGCTTGAGAACATTCAGTACGATCACAGGATTGGTAGTTGCTCCGGTGGCACCGTTTTCGATGGCATATTCCAGTTCTTCGATTGAACAGGAATCGTTCCAGACTTCCATATCACAGATAGATACCGATTTTTTCATGGGGCTCATATTTTTCATGTTTATCTCCTGATTTCTTTAAAACATATTTGTATTGTCGTATTGTATGATAATATCAGTTTGCGTGGTTTGTAAAGGGTTATTTTACATATTGTCTGATATTCTTACTTTCAAAAGTTTGCAATATAATTAATATGCCATTAAAATTATTTATTTGGAGGATTCCATGACAAATTCAGATAAGATTCTGCGTACGGAACTGAAGAAGCAGATCTATGGAAATCAGGCCCATATCTCCCTGGAGGCTGCTCTGACAGGCTTTCCCTTCCATCGGGCGGGAGATCATTACGGGAACCTGGAACATACGATGTGGACCCTGGTCTGGCATATCCGGTTCTGCCAGGACGATATCATTGACTATGTTTTGAATGAAAACTATAAGGATGCCAAATTCCCTGAGGGTTATTGGCCGGATTCGGATGCCCCGACAGATAAAGAGGAGTGGGAACAGACCTTGAAAGGTATCCAGACAGGCTTGAAGACCCTGGAGGCCTGGATAGAAACTGAGGATCTCTTTGCCCCCCTGAAGAACAATCCCGACCACAACCTCTACCGGCAGATAACGATTATTGCCCAGCATAACTCCTATCACTGCTCTCAGATACTCGATCTCCGCCGGCTTTTGGGTCTTCCCCTGAGGGAATATTAAAAAAGGCTGTCCCGAGTTTAGCGGACAGCCAGAAACTTAATGATTTCTAATCATTCCTCTTTATCCCCCCAGAATCTGGAAAGCAGGTAGAGCCCTGTGACAAATATAATGGCCGTGACAAGCAGACCTGCCAGAGCACTGTGGGTAATACCGCTGGTCAGATGTCCGAAAAGCGCCGAAATGGCTACAAATACAGCATAGGGAACCTGCGTTGCCACATGTTCAAGGTGAGGAACACCAGCACCGGTAGAGGAGAGAACCGTCGTATCCGAGATCGGCGAAGAATGGTCTCCGAAGATAGCGCCTCCCAGGATGGCACCAATGGGAACCAGGGTTGCAGACATCAGGGCGGCACCACTCATGCCGGCAGCTTCTCCCAGACCTACCGCAATTGGCATAGTGAGGGGAATCATAATCGCAAATGTTCCCCAGCTGGTTCCTGTTGAAAAAGAAAGAATACAGGCGATAACAAAAACAACCACAGGCAGCAGAGCCAGAGGAAAACCGCCATTGACGATGACATTGGAAAGGTAGGTGGTCAGTCCCAAACCGCCATCGGCGGGACTGCTTTTGATCAGAGAGCCCAATGCCCAGGCCATGACCAGAATCATCAGTGCTGGTACCATGGACTTGAAGCCTTCAACAATGGCCTCACCGGCAGTTTTAATAGTGAGTCTGCGGCGCAGCATGAAATATACGTAGGTAATAAGAAGTGTAATGATCGTGGCATCCATCATGGCTGTGGAGGCATCCGAATCATTGAATGCTTCACCGATAGACATATGAGCCATAGCATCAAAGAATCCGGAATAAGCTGATACATCCCCATAGCCCCGTCCCATCCAGGTATTGATAGGGAACATGGCAAAACAGATAATGATCAGGAGAAAAATGGGGACCAGCATATCATAGGGTTTAGCCCCATCCAAAAATTTCTCTTCAAATTTTTCCTCTACCTGACCAGATACGGCTCCATATTTTTCTTCATCAAAAAGACCGAGCCCCTTCTCTGCCCTGTGTTCAGAATGGAGCATGGGTCCGAAGTCTTTTTTGGTGATGGTAATGAATCCGACCATGATGACCGCAAAAATGGCATAGAAGTTAAAAGGGATCACCCTGATAAAGTAACCCATTTCACTGATACCCAGGGAAGAAAAACCATCAGACTCTTTAATCACGGACATGACATACACGACCCAGGTGGATATGGGTGCCATGATGACCACTGGTGCAGCTGTGGAGTCCAGAACATAGGCCAGTTTGGCACGGGACACCTTCTTTTCATCCGTCAATGGCTTCATGACTGTACCAATGGTCAGTGAATTGAAGTAGTCATCGATGAAGATGAATATACCAAAAAACCAGGACAATAGAAGAGCGCCTCTCTTTGTTTTGATTCTTTTAGAGGCCCAGTGACCGAAGGCATAGGCCGATCCTGTCTTCGAAAGTATGCCTACGAGAACTCCCATG
This sequence comes from Oceanispirochaeta sp., assembly GCF_027859075.1. Taxonomy (NCBI): domain Bacteria; kingdom Pseudomonadati; phylum Spirochaetota; class Spirochaetia; order Spirochaetales; family Spirochaetaceae; genus Oceanispirochaeta; species Oceanispirochaeta sp. Next base: position 3,963 of record NZ_JAQIBL010000329.1, read on the forward strand.
AGAGCTGTAAACAGAAAAATCCTAAGATTCCATCCGTCATTCAGAGAGTTAGCCAGGAGGTCGCTTAAACCGGTGAGGGCAATAAAGGGATTCCCTCCAGCAATCAGGAGTGTTCCTGAAAGGATACCCATAAACAGGGAAATAATCACATCCTTGGTCATAAGTGCCAACACAACAGTCAAAAGTGGAGGGATAAGTCCCCAGATTCCAAATGTTTCCATATGTCCTTCCTTTTGTTAATTTTTAGAAAGCCTTCATCACTACTAGAGTAACGACAATGAATTATTTTACGACAAGATTGGCGTGAGGTGAAGCAAAAAATATTTTTTTTACAGGGAAGGATGTGTTTGAACTGATGAGATGGGATCTGAGGATGGCTAGCTG
>NZ_JAQIBL010000330.1 GCF_027859075.1 Oceanispirochaeta sp.
TCCAGACGTCTGGATCCGGTGAGATTGACGGCAGCGGACTGATGGCAGAGGATGCTTTTATTAAAATTACAGGCAGTGGAAATGTCAACCTGAAAGACGGAACCCATATCAGAGAAATAAGAATGACCGGCAGCGGTGTTTTCCGCAGCCGATGAGTGTGATATGAGAGGGGCCGGTTTTAGTAGTTATATCTGATCCCGGTCATTAAGGAAAACCCGTTGACCCTGTCCTGGAGTGGGTCCCAGGCCTCTCCCCTGTCCCAGGAAAATGTAGAGGTTTCATCTCCCGCCAGAAAAGTACAATAGCCGAGTAGAAAGAAGCCCTGATAAATGTTCCAACCCGCACCACCGGTGATCATGGCAGAGGCGTCCAATGGGGAAATCACTGACTGAAGGGAATAGAAGGTACTGCTGGCAGTTGTCCAGGTAATTTCAGGATAGAGGTACACCCCGTAAATGGTATCTCTCAACTCCTTCTTTTCCCAGTTCTGATAGGGGAACCAGAGAGTTTCCAGCCTGAGATTCAAAGTATTGTTTCGATTGATTTCCTGCATGTGAAAAAGTCCGAAAGAAAAAATCCAGCTTTTTTCCCAGTCCCCCGAGGCGTTTTGACTCTGCTTCTGTTCATCTGTGGGAATAGCCAGAGAACTGGAAAGGTACCAGTCGGGCCCGAAGTTACCCTGCAGGCTGATATAGGGGCGATGGCCCAGGGCATCGGCTTGTACCTTTGTCTCACCCTTGTAGAGATAACCCCCTTCGACTTTGATTCCTCCCGCCAGGAAATAAGCCCGGCCGCCGATGGATGAACTGGTCAGTGAACTGACCTCCCCTCTCTCATAATCCAGAGCCGGGGGAAGGACGACTCCCTCCAGGAAGGCAAAGTTCCCCAGGGGAACATTCACAGCTGTCAGCCAGGCCGTATCGGACCGCAGTTCGGTCTGTGTTAAATCCAGGACAGGGTTCAGGCTGCCGAAGACAACATCAGCCGCATTAAAAACGACACCTTCCCCCCAGGCCAACCTGGTTTTGCCCAGGGTCAATTTGAATCCGGGCAACCGGGTCTTTACATAGGCTTTTTTAACCTGCAGGGTCGGCACAGAACTGACAGGAGCATTGGTCATATCCAAAGGATAAAATTCAATTTCTGTCTGACCAATAACATGGGGGTCACGGGCGGAGCGAAAGGTCAAAGCAGCATTCCCGGAACCCAGGTAATACCATTCATCCTCTCCTCTGTAAATAGTATTATACAACTCCATTTCAGAGAGAACCTGGCTTTCTGCTCCTCCTGTAATCAAGGGTAATATCATGAATATCAGCAGGAGCAGAGTCGTATTTTTTTTCATTGTCTGTATCCTTTCTCCCGAGTCATCAGTAATGCCTCAGTTCATCTACGATTGATAGATTTAATACTTTTTTGATGGTGATTCTGGATACAAGAACCGTAATCAACCAGCCTGTTATGACGGCAAAGGCAAAGGTTGAGAGATTCCAGGTACCCCACATGGTTCCTGAGATCCTGTATCCGAAATTCAAACTGTCATAGGCGCCGTCCAGGCTGATGCCTTTAATCACCAGAGGAATATTTCCAAGACCTCCCGCCACCACTCCCATCAAAGAACCGAGGATGCCGATCCCCGCTGCTTCATTGAGAAACAGTTTTTTTATCTCTTTATCATGCATACCCATGGACCGCATCATTCCCAGTTCCCGGGTCCTCTCCAGAACCGACATCAGCATAGTATTGGAGACTCCCGTGGCGGCGATGATGAAGACCAGGAACAGAATAATCACCGAACTGTATCTGTCACCATTGGACATGCTTATGTAATCCTTTGACAGATCCCTCCAGGTATGAAACACCAGCCCCTCCGGCAGAAAATCATTGATCCAGTTTGTGGTTTTCTCATTGACATCCTTGTCCGATGGCAGCTTGACGGCCAGCTCTGTCACACCGCCCCTCTGTTCCAGGGCCGCATCCGCCGTATCCAGAGGTATGTAGAATCCGGTTCTGTTAATGGATGGATTGGGACAGTCCAGTATTCCCACTACCACCAGATCCATGGTCTGGTAATACCCATCCCTGGTCCTGGTAACAAGGGTCATGGGATACCCCAGATCCGCCCCCAGATCATGAGCCAGCCACTCTCCCATAACCACCTCGTTTTGTCCGGATTCAAGCCAGCGTCCTCTGGAAACAGTTTCATCCAGAGCAAAGACTCTACTGTCTTCCAGGGGATCCAGGGCGGTCACAAGGATCTGCAGATTTCCGTCTTCCGGAAAAGGGTCCTGATATACGATCAGATCGGCAATAAAACTGATACGGGGAACCACTTCAAAGCCATTCCGATTCCGAATCATCTCCATCAGGGCCTTTACGTCATCCATAGATTGATCCAGTGGAAAGTAGTCCCGGTCCTCCCAGTACTCTTCTGTGGTGATTCTTCCGTGAGACATTTCATATCGAATCAGATTCTGTTCCGAAATTTCCATGCTGCCAGCCACCAGGGAATCCATAAGAATATAGACGGCAATACCGATGGAAAGAGCTGCCGCCGTGATGAGGGTTCTTTTCTTATACCGGAGCAGGTTCTTGATGGCCAGAGACCTGATAAAATTCATTCTTTGCTCCTTGATTTGAAAACCGGGATCACTGATTCAGAGGCCCGGCAGAAAGTCAAAAAGTGCTACCAGGAAAGTTGATCCAGAGAGAAGAAGTCTGATGCCAGTTTGATATTGGCTTTCGCTTCGTCCAGAATCATCTCGGTACTGGAGTTTTTCTTCAGTTTATCCTCCAGAACCATCCTTGAAATGATGACCTTACCATCCACTTCCATGAATCCCAGGACACGCATCTCTTTCAGGAGTTTTCCCGATTTTGAGAAATACTGAACCTGCTGGGGAATATAGCTGTCTTTCACGACCCAGATGGTCTGTTTCGTATAGGGAACGTTTCGGCTCTTAGCTGTCATTTCGATGACAAAGCAGTTTTTCCCCTCGACTCTTTCTTCCCCAACCAGTTTTACATCATACTTATCCAGAGTGTTATTCCCTTCGGTCATATCCTCATAGGAAATATCTGAACCCATCATAGACTGACGCAGAGCCGCCCCTTGAAGACGGATGACTTCTTCCGCATCAGGGAAGTATAAAAAGAGTTCATCCGAGGTTCTCAGGATTTTCTGCCCCGCCTCGGCGGCACTGGTGAATTCGATGAGGAAATCACTGCTCCCTTCAGACCAACTGATAAATGTAATGGTTTTGGTTCCGAAGCGGTCCCTGGTGATCAGGGAACCCCTGCTCTGCATCGAATCGAATCTCTGCAGATCGTCCATTTTAACTACGATCTCTTCTGCCGTCTGGGCAGCCAGCAAAACAGGCATCAGGAACAGGAATCCCAGAATAAGGACAGTCCGCTTTATAGTCTTTACTTTTCTCATATTTAACCTCCAGTTAAACTGCCCTCAGGGCTTCTACCGGTTCTATCCGGCTTGCTTTCCGTGAGGGGAAAATTGATGTGAATGAGGCCACAGCAACAGAATATATAAATACAAACACGGTGGACTTCAGACTCAGTTTAGGATAGATGACAGTAGAAATATCAAAATCGACACCCTCCATGGCTGCGCCCAGATTAATGCCCGTGGTATGGAGAATCTGAGTGATTATGATTCCCAGTGAGACTCCGATAAAGGATCCTATCATCGATATAAACAGGGACTCAAGAAAAAAGAGCCTCACCAGATTCCTTCCTGACATACCCATGGCTGCCAGTGTCCCGATTTCCTTCATTCGCTCAAAAATGACCATGATCGTCGTGTTCAGAATGACTGAGCAGCCCAGAACAAAGAAGAACAGAGCAAAGATGTCATACATGGTTGAGGCCATTTCAATCATGGAATAGGTAGTACTGATAGCCGTCCAGTCCATGATTTCAAGGTCTGGGGAGACTCCCGATTTTTCCTTCATAGAGGCTGCAACCAGAACCGGGTCTGTATTATTATCCGTTTTCACCAGGATCTCCTGTACCTGACCAGGCATGCGCAAAAAGTACTGAACCCGGTCCAGAGGTGCATAAAAGACTGTTTCGTTCAAAGAGCCTAATGGAAAAGCAGCCAACCCTGTGAGGACAAAAGTGATGGCATTGGTTCCTCTGGCGGCTGTGATAGAGAGGATAGTCATCTTGTCACCTACACCGACTCCCACCTTCTGTGCCAGTTTATAACCGATGAGAGCCTCATTTTTACCCGTCTCAGGAAGACGGCCCTCTTTGATGACTTCCGGACCCAGATCCTGGTAGAAAATTTCTGTATCAAAATTGACTCCCATTCCCAGGGCATTGAAGTTTTCTTCATCTTTGTAGATCCGTGCGGGAAAGCTGATGCGCGGACTGATCCCCGTCACCCCCTCCTCTTCCTGAAGCATCTTCATCAGAGACTCGGGATCTTCCACAGTCAGATGAAGAGGATTCAGACGCTCATTTTTTGAAAATTCAGCATTGCGAATGCGAACGGCCCCGGTGATGTAGGTCTGCAGATTGTACTGCATATCTTCCTTCATACCTTCCAGCAGGGAATAAAGCAGCACGATACTCAATGCGGCCACTCCAATGGCGGAAGCCGATAAGAGACTTCTTCTGATATTTCGGAATATATTCCGGAATGCTATTGATCCCAGTTTCATGAACAACTCCTTACTTGAATCCTATCCCTAAACCTACCAAGGCTCTAAATGGTCTTTCCTACCAAGGCTCTGTAGAGCCTTGGTGATTATTTGCTAAAGGCCGAAGGGCCTTGGTGATTATTTTATTAAGGCCTAAGGGTGCAAAAGGCCTAAGGGCCTTAATTGTATCTGAGACATACGGGGATTCCCAATTTGAGGGCCCGTCTCGTAGGCAGCCAGGCAACGAGAACAGCCATGAAAAGTCCAATGAAAAAGGCTGTCATAAAAGTGGCGGTATCCCAGGTCCCGTACATAATGCTCGAAATCCTGTACCCCATGTCTCCTTGTTCCAGGAGTTCGGAATAGTCAATACCCTTGTTCACCAGCGGAATATTAGCCAGGGCTCCCAGAATGACTCCCCCTATAGATCCCATCAGGCCGATGCCTGCGGCTTCCATCAGAAATAGAATGCGGATAGATCTGTCCTTCATACCCAGAGCCCTCATCATTCCCAGTTCACGGACTCTTTCGAAGATGGACATCAGGATCGTATTGGAAATGCCAACAGCGGCTATTAGAAAGACAAGGTAAAGGACCACAGAACTGCCGGATTTTTTGGCTTCAGCCAGGGCGACAAAATCGGCCCCCATCACCCGCCAGTCCACCAGACTCAAGCCTTTTTCTGCCGCCAGAGGAGCCAATTTTTTCAGGGCAATGGTTTCTTCCTCCCCCCGGGGTAATGAGATGTAGACTCCCGTGGCCCTGTCATCCATATCCAGGGCATAACGGGCCGTGTCCAGGGGAACATACATCCCATAACGGTTCACGATAGGGTTTTCACTTTCCAGAATACCGACGATGGTGAGATCCATGGTCTGGTAATAACCGTCGATGGTTCTGGTGACAATGGTGACTTCATAACCCACATCGGCACCCATATCCCTGGCAAGCCACTGCCCCATAAGCAGCCCCTCTTCTCCTGCTTCCAGATAGCGTCCCCTGGCCACATTGTCTTTTATCTTAAACACATCACTGTCATGATCTACATCAATGGCAGTGACCCGGACCTGCAAATTTCCATCTTCCGGAAAAGGATCTTTATAGATGATCAAATCTCCCCCGAACTCGATCCTGGGAGACGCCTCAATATGACGGCTTCTCAATGCATCGACGAGCTCTCCCGACTGTTCCACGGGACGGTCCAGAGGCATGTAACTTCTATCTTCCCAGTACTCAGGATGGAAGAAGGCGGCAGACCCTGTTTCATACCAGATAAGATTCCTCTCCGAATCCTGACCGATCCCTTTGAGTACCGAGTCCATTAGGATAAAGGCGGTGATACCAATGGCAATGGCCGAAGCGGTAATCAGGGTTCGACGTCCGTATCGAAACAGATTTTTCACTGCCATCTGCGGTAAAAAGGTCATCACGGCCTCCTTACGTCAGAGCTGATCTCTCCATCATGAATATTAACAAGGCGTCCCGCATATTCCATAACCATTTTGTCATGGGTTGAAAATATAAAAGTAGTCCCAAGCTTTTCATTCATGACATTCATCAGCTTCAGGATCTCTTCTCCCGTATGAGAATCAAGGTTGGCAGTAGGTTCATCCGCCAGGACAATCAGGGGGTTCTTAATAAGAGCCCGGGCCACGGCGACCCGCTGCTGCTGCCCCCCCGAAAGGCGGGAGGGTCTTCTGTTTTCCATCCCGGTCAGGCCCACTTCCTTAAGAAGATTCATGGTTCGTTCTTTGATCTCAGGATCCTTCAATCCCAGAAGCTGCAGGGAGAAGGCCACATTCTCATAGGCGGTCAGAACAGGAATCAGATTGTAGCTCTGAAAGACGAACCCTAGTTTCTCACGTCTGAAACTGGTCTTCTCATCTTTGGACAGTCCTGTGACTTCCCTGTCTTCGATGATGATATTGCCTTCATCTACCGTATCAATACAGCCGATCAGATTCAACAGTGTCGTTTTCCCGGATCCCGAGGGGCCGGCGATGGAGAGAAAATCTCCCTTATCAATGACAAGATTCACACCCCGGAGAGCTTTGACTTCACTGTCGCCGGCCTTATAGGTTTTCTTTACACCTTGAATATTGATCATGATGATACTCCTCCTGTCTCATTTCCGCCGTGTTGATCGGCAGATTCCTTAAGTATCTCGTTATTTTGATGCATGGCAGCCATTCCCATGGTAGTCCCCAGATTCCTGCTGTCCAGAGCCGAGGACGGCAGGATCATCAGAGAGCTTTTATGGCGGATTCCTTCATAGACCATATTCATGGCTCTCAGCTGCAACGCATCCTGATTATTCCCGTAGATTTCGGAAGCCTCCCGGAACTTCTTTGCCACATCTTTTTCCTCT
>NZ_JAQIBL010000331.1 GCF_027859075.1 Oceanispirochaeta sp.
TACTATTAAGTGTTTATAAGGGATCTTCATATTTTATTTATTATACTCTAAGTGGATTATCACTAATTCTTCTATTTAAATCTTTTAGCAAAATTGAATATTTTTCAAAACGAACTGTAATCACTGGCATAATATCCGGATTTTTAATGCTTGTACCTGCGACAATGGGTATTATTGGAATGATACTTTCATTATTATCTTTAATACCTTGGATAATTACTTGTCTTTTCCTTGTTTATGATATTAAAAGAATAAAACCTTAACAAAAGATTTGCAGCAGTCACAGTCTATTGTTATGATTCTGGCGGAAAAAGTGAAGTGAATATTAAGAAACTGGTTACATTCTCAAATACATCCACTTATTTGAGAAATCTATTATTACACAACCAAGACAGAAACAGCACATAACAAGGAATATGAGATTCAGACTTCGGCTCCATCTAAATTGCCTTTGGTTTCAAGCTCCCTACGGCAAATTCTCATATTCCTGAAACGTTATGTGAAATACTTGAGGCTGAGATGAATATAAGTAGGAGTTTTTACATGAATGAAAACAAAATGAAAGCTGTAGTTCGCAGTAAATACGGATCGGCAGATGTGCTTCAACTAACAGAAGTCAAGAAGCCTGTACCAAGAGATAATGAACTACTCATTAACATTAAAGCATCTGCCGTAACAAACAGTGATATCTATATTCGAGGATCAAAATTACCATTCCCCATTATAATTCCTTTTAGATTAATGATGGGGGTACTCAAACCAAGAAAATCTATTATAGGTCTTGTTTTTTCCGGAATCGTAAAAGAAGTTGGCAGTAAAATAAAGAGATTTTCACCAGGAGATGAAGTCTATGGTATGACAGGATTTAATCTTGGTACTTATGCTGAATACACTTGTATTAAAGAAATAGATAGTACCACCGGATGCGTAGCTATTAAACCCAAAAATATTTCATTTGAAGAAGCTACTTCAGCTGTATATGGTGGTGCGTTAGCTCTTCAATATATGGATATTGGCAATATTGAAAAAAATCAAAATATACTGATTTATGGAGCTTCTGGCACATCCGGAACAATTGCCATTCAATATGGTAAATATTTAGGAGCAAAGGTAACAGGTGTTTGCAGTGGAAGAAATATTGATTTAATTAAATCACTCGGGGCAGATTATGCAATTGATTATAAAACCACTGATACTTTGGAAGCGAATACTAAATATGATTTCATTTTGGACTCTGCCGGTCATGGTCCTGACGGAAAAAACAGGACATCACGACTTAAGGAAGAATGTAAAAAATCTCTTACTGAAAAGGGAAAATGTGTATCAATTGATAATGGGGCCTTAAAATTAGATTCAAAGCGTCTGGATTTTTTGACAAAATTGATTGAAGAAAAAAAGATAAGACCTGTAATAGATAAAATTTATCCTCTTGAAAAAATAGTTGATGCACATAAATATGTTGAGGGAGGACATAAAAAAGGAGGAGTAGCAATCAAAATATGATAATAAATGAAACTACGCCCAAGCACATCACACAACAGCGGCTATGCGATTCGCGCGGAGTACCGCCCTCACTCAAATTGCCCTACGCTGCGCTTCGGACAACTTCGCATAGCCCCGGACGTTTAACGAAAAAATCCAGATGGCCTTTTACTGTGGCGTAACCTATTGAGACAATCAAATACTGCAAGTTTCATTTTAATAATACTGAACTATCGATATTTATCTACCAGGATACGTGAAAAAAGTGGGGAATGAAGGGGAGCGATATTTGTTTCACCCGTAAGTGACATTGTCAGATCTCTTGCACCTAACTTATCAGCGTGATGATAAAGATTAATCAATAGGCACCCAAACAGAAACAGATCGTTCATTGCACTTGAATTCGGCCCATCCTTCGTCATTTGTAGTCACTTTTTTCTTGATATGTTCTGTAATATCACCATACCTAACGCCAGGAGAACCGGTATTCATTTTCTTGGTGCCATCTGTACCATTGCTGAGCAGGACCGCCATCCCGCCGCTATAATCTTCGTTTCCAGTACGAGTCCAGCCGATACAGTTCTGGTGATCAAAGTAATCGTTCTGGTCCCCGAAAGCATTGGAACGGCGTACCTCAAGGAAGAGATCAATCAGCCATTTGTGACTTTGCATGTGGATATCGTAATCGTTCCCGTCTTTACCCATACCCTTGTATTCTGCACCGAAGTAATCAGGATAAAAGATGCATGGGTAGCCCCCCCGACGTAGGAGGATAATTGCATACGCCAACGGTTTGAACCACGATTCGACAACTGACTCGAGTGACTGTAGCGGCTGGGTGTCGTGATTGCTGACAAGGGTGACAGCTTTATCGGGGTGGTCTTTAACTAGGCTCCGGTCAAGAATAGTTCTCAAGTCGTATGTATTCCCCTCACGACTTGCTGTTGCAAAGCTGTAGTGCAATCCAGTATCGAAAAGCATCATGTTCCCTTCTGTTTTCCTGATGAAGTGTTCCAGAGCCTCATCGACCCCGGACCAGTATTCTCCGACAGCAAAAAGATCGCGGCCTCCATGACTGCGTACGTGATTGAGCCATTCAACGAAGAAACTTGCACTAACATGCTTGACGGCATCAAATCGAAAACCGTCGACACCGGTCAGATCGGTATACCATTCGCCCCAGTAAAGTAGCTCCTTTCGGACATCAGGATTAGCAATATCCAGGTCACAGCCCATCAGGTAATCAAAGTTGCCTTTCTCTTTATCTACTTCTTTATTAAAAGCCTTACCCTCAAACAGATAGACAGCTTGAAGATCGGGAGAAGCCGCGTTGGTGTCAACTGCATTAAAATGCCACCAGTGCCATTGCAGAGATGAATGCTTTTCACCTCTTCCCGGAAAAGAGAAATGGGTCCAAGCCCTTATTGGCTGCAATTCGCCGATTGATTCATTCCGGTTTTCGGGGTTAAACGGTGTCGCCTTGAACTCCTCCTCACTATCGCCTCCTAGCTTATGATTGAAGACGACATCGGCATAGACTTGTATTCCTGCTTCATGTGCCGCTTGAATTGCTTGAAGATATTCGTCACGGGTTCCGTATTTAGTGCGTATGGAGCCTTTCTGATCAAACTCTCCAAGGTCGAAGAGATCATAGACTCCATAACCAGTATCATCAGCTCCGGCTGCCCCTTTGTATGCTGGAGGCAGCCAAACAGAAGTTATACCGGCTTCAGAGAGTGCCGCTACCTGCTCCTTAAGTTGCTTCCACAGTGAACCGTCTGCTGAGGTGTACCAGTGAAAGAACTGCATCATCACGCCATTGTTTTCATTCATTCTACTTTTCTCCTTGCGGTTCACCATTATTCCATATCTACACATGCAAGATAATAATTAATGTGTATTGGAAAAACTGTCGGACGATATGCACAGACTGCCTTCCATGGAGCATGCTATTAACGAACATCTAAGCAGATAAGGGATGACAATATCCTATAGCAAGAACTCCTATGATACTACCTCAAAAACACCTGAAGTGCGTTTGTCGTTGTGTTCTCGAATAACTAGTTTTCTACATAAGCCCGAGGTATGTACTCTAGAAATTTATAGCCCTCCATCTAAAAAACGTCGTGTTTTTCAGATGAAATGATTTTGGGTTCATGCTGGATTTCATCGTTAAACAGAAGTTGATGTGTCGCTTTGTGGTCTGTGATATGGTTATTGATGAATTGTGGCTTTCTGATGTTCGGGCAAAAGCCGCGCCAAGCCCTGGCGGGCACGAAAAACGTCGGATAACATCAGGCCGTTATGCGAAATGCTCGGGGCTAAGATGAATATCTATATTCGAGGATCAAAATCACCATTGCTTCATTGTTATACTATTGTCATACTTTAGACATGAAAACAGCAATTTCAATACCAGACAATTTATTTAGAGATGCCGAAATCACTGCTAAACAATTAGGTTTGGCTAGAAGTCAACTTTATGTAAAAGCCATAAAGGAATTTATAGAGCATCATAACAAAGATCACATAACGGAGAAATTGAACTCTCTCTATTTCCACGAAAACAACATGGAAGAAATTACAGACATTGGAATTGAATCATTGAGAAAGGCAACAAAAAATGATACGTGGTGAAATTTGGTGGGCAGATTTAGGGATTCCTTTTGGCAGTGAATCTGGATTTAAAAGACCAGCCGTTATTATTCAGGATGATGCTTTCAACCGAAGCAATATTCAAACCGTAATTGTTACATCAATAACTACAAATTTGAATTTGGCAGATGCTCCAGGAAATGTCTATCTAGAAAAAGATGAGTCCGGTTTATCTAAAAGTGGAATCGCAAACGTTTCTCAAATTTCAACCATTGATAAAAGAAGATTGGTAGAACGAATAAGCATCTTAGCACCAGGAGCTATGTCTGAAATTGATTTCGGATTGAGATTGATCTTAAACACCCCGTAATTTTAGGGACTGCACTTAACAGCGAAGCGGAACGTTATATATAATGACTTTTTGAAATCTATTTTTCATTTCAGCCTCGATTGTATAAAACGACTCAAAACGAATCTAGTTCATGCTACGGTTTATAGGGCTGGTGGAACCACCGGTCTCCGAATTGGTCATAATAAGATACGGATCTTAACGAGATGCCCAAAAAGGAGACCTGTCATAGTGGCGAGCTTATATAATTCTGATAACCACGATAACAAGGATGATTACAACTAAAGCTGAAATAATACCCATCTTTAAAACTCCTGTTTTTTTTTACTATACTGTCTGTTACGGAATCTATCAAGTAGAGTTTTATGCCTATTGTTTTTCACAAGGGAAAACTCTTTCTGAAACATATTGATAGCCAACAAAGAAATGAGGACCAGATAACAGAGGGACCAGATAACAGCAGCGAGGATGTCGGTCAGAATCATGCGGTCAAGAGCCGTCTCCCGGATGGCCAGGGCAATATTCACCAGAGGCAGATGCGCATAAAACCAGGCTTTGTGGATAAAATCGACGCTTTGGGCAGTATATACTGCCCCCATGCCTATCATGAGAAGGGGCATGGCCAGAAGCTGGGCCTCTCGTACTGAACGGGTGATAAAACCGGCACAAATTTCTATGGCCGCAAAGAGACTGGTCATCAATAGAAGCAATACCATCAGAAGAGCTATTTGAGCTGAAGAAAGGGGAAAGCTCATGACTCCTTCACCGATAATCTCCGGTGTAATCCTGTAGGATATATATATCCCGAGGATATAGGCGGATACGCTGCATAGCCCGATGAGAGTCGCGGCGGTAAGCTTACCGAGAATAATTCCGCTTCTTGGGGCGGCCGTAGAGAGCAAGGGTTCCAGACTCCCCCGTTCTTTTTCTCCTGAACTCAAATCGGCAGAACCGGGTAAAGGACAGGTAATAGCAAATATAAAAAAAACAAAGGGGAGGATCAGGCCGAGGAACATCTTACCGGCCGCTTCTTCGGATAGGAACATTGGAAGGCCCATCTCTGGTTCTATCATGTCAGTCACTGAATCTGTGACGGTCAGTTTGTTCTTTTTGGAATTGGTCAGTTCCAGATATGAAAAAGCAGAAATGGAAACAGGGTCGGAATTATCATAGAGAATAACAGGACGTTCCGTTTGGGGATCGGAAATCAATAATGCATCGAATCTGTTCCGCCAATCGACAGGATATTTTTGATCGAGAATTGTAAGGTTAACCATTTCTGAATCAAAAATAAAATGGTCAGAAACAATATCTGATTCTGCTGCAATCAGAAAAACCCGATTCTCTGGAAGACTTGCTACCTTATCATCCTTCAAAACCCAGAATAAAAGCGGAAAAAGGATTATCGGAAGAACAAGAGAGAGAACCAGAGATCGGGGATCACGAAAGAAGTCCCGGAGCTCCTTTACAGCAACAATCCTGATAGTAAAGAAATGCCTCTGACTCATTGCACAGAGTCCTGAACCTGAAAGAAGTGTTCTTCCAGGGTTTCTTTTCCGGCGAGTTCGGAAGGTGTTCCTATTCCCATTAAGCTTCCTTTATGCAGCAGGAGTACGCGGTCGGAAAGACGCTCGACGACTCCCAGATCATGACTTGAGAAAATGACAGTTTTATTTAATTCTTTACACCAGCTGATAAAACTGTGGATATTTCGTGCGCTGGTCACATCCAGACCCGTTGCCGGTTCATCAAGCATCAGGACCTTGGGATTATGAATGATCGAGCGGGCTATCAGGGTTTTTTGACGCATACCAGTAGAGAAAGTACCCGCCGGTCTGTCAAGGAACTCTTTCATATCCAATAAAGAACTGATTTCCGAAAGTTTTCTGCGGGCTGCTACATAGGGAAGTCCGTTGAGGTCTGCAAAATACAGGATATTCTCCCTGGCGCTCAATCTTTCATAAAGACCGCTCTGCTGACCGAAAAGAATGCCGATTGAACGGCGGACTTCTCCGGGATTATGTATTGTATCATATCCGTCGATACTGACTTTCCCAGAACTGGGTTTCAGCATTGTGGCGAGCATGCGGAGCATTGTGGATTTTCCAGCACCATTTTCACCGATCAGGCCGATGATTTCTCCTGAACCGGCCTGGAATGAAAGATCTTTGACGGCCCAGATATCCGAGCCTTTGAACTGCTTTGAAAGACCAACAGCTTCAATGAGATGTTCCGGAGAAGGATGATTTTGATGCCGCATGTTCATCGCTACATACTAGCTGGTCGAATAGAAAATAACAATTAGAATCCAGACGAGGAGTAGATGTAACGAACTGCCACTATTACTTCGGGCTATTTCACTGATTGTTTTGCTTCAGAAAAGACCAGGAGTGTATTTCAGGACTTTTCTGAATTTTTCCTTGGCATCAGAACTTATTTCCTATTGTTTGAAGAGATTAAAAATAATCCCGAAATGATAAACCCGATGACTGGAACCGGCCAGAATTCGCTCAAGCCGATATGATGAACTTTCATAAAGTCTACTGCCAGACCTGCCAATGGCGCAATCACCATTGTCGCAATGCTTTTGGATTGTGATTGGATAGACATGACCGTGGCACCCTGTGCTTCGCTGCTGTGAGCATCAAAGCGGCTTATAAGAACAGGAGTCCACAGATTCTGCAGAACATAATAGGCAACAAATCCAGAGATCATAATCCAATAAATATTAAAATACATACCCGGTATAAGAACAGCCATAAGAACAAGCATGCCTAACCAGAGAATCTTGGCAGAAGAATCCTCTGAACCTGTTTTTTTGACAAGTTTATGGGACTGCTTACTGGCACTTGCAGAGAGAGCATAAAGCAGAAAATAGACGGGGCCAATCAGGATGACAGACTGCTGCTCCTGATTCATTGAGATTCCTGCAAAAAATACTGCAATGACCGGGAGTGCCGCCTGTTGTAAAATAGGCTGAAGATAATCCTTAATAGATTTAAAAAATCCTTCATATCCCATAGACTCCAGAATCAATCGGCGCAGTGATTTTTTTTGGAAAATACCCGTAAAGGATTCTTTTATATGCGCCAGGATTCTTCCAAGATTAGCGTCCTCATTCCCTTCACCATCCAGTTCTTTAGGATAACCCATAAAGTTAATGATGTTGATGACATAGGGTATGATAGAGAAGTAGAAAATCTGGACATAGGAACGGGAAAAATAAACAAAACAACAGGCGATCAGAACAGATACGGCAGAACCGATCTGACTCCAGGATCTAGTGTAACCGTAGACCTCAGTTTTTGCATCACTCCGGCCCTGAAGGCGCAGCCAGGTAAAAATCATTGCCTTATGTGTACCCGTTCTAAATGCATCACCCACAGCAAAAAAGAGCATTGAGACAAAGAGCAGTACGATGAGGAGAGGGAAAGAAATCAAACCATTAAGGGCAAAGGTTCCGGCAGTGCCCACCAGAGAAAAATGCAGAATATAGGCGAAGAAGCTGACAATCATGGACCTGCGCCGTCCCCAGACATCGGCGATGGCTCCGCTTGGTATCTCCATGAGATTGACCATGAGTTCACGAAAGGCAATCAGTAATCCGATGAGGGTATAAGTCAGGCCCATCTGCAAAAAAGCAAGTAGTATAAAGGGTTCATAATATTTTTGATTCTTCAAAAAACCATATAAACTGAAACGAAAAATCATAACAGATATTCTCCTATAAAAAAGACACAATTATGTGGGATAAATTTTATTTTTATACCGATACGTAACTTTTAAGAACAACTTTGTATCCTGGATTCATCACAAACGGGTATTCATTGAGACTATATTCTTATATATTAACAACTTAAACTTTCCAAGGTTCTGTCTTTAAAAAATGGCATGGAAAGTGCTTATATTAAGTATTAATATCTAAAGAACAAGTAGACCTTTCGGTCCTGAACAGACACAGATTCTATTATTAACAAATATTAAGATAAAGGAATAGGAGTAAACTAATGAACGTTGATTATTCAAAAACACCCCTCACATCCATTTACGGGGAAAATTGCTTCAGTGAAGCCGTAATGAAAGAAAGATTGCCAAAAAGCGTCTTCAAAGAGTTCAAAAAAGTACAGGTGGGAGAAACGGTGCTTTCTCTTGAAGTAGCTGAGGTCATTGCCTCGGCCATGAAAGACTGGGCCATAGAAAGGGGGGCTACCCATTATACTCACTGGTTCCACCCCCTGACCGGTCTGACTGCAGAAAAACACGATTCCTTCATCTCTCCCGAACCCGACGGCACGGTTATGATGGAATTTTCAGGTAAAGAACTGATCCAGGGCGAACCTGATGCCTCTTCTTTTCCTAATGGCGGACTCAGAGCCACCTTTGAAGCCCGGGGTTATACTGCCTGGGACACCGGCTCTCCCGCTTTCTTGAAAGCAGACAATACCGGTCTGACATTGACCATCCCTACAGCCTTCGTTTCCTACAATGGGGAAGCTTTGGACAAGAAGACTCCTCTTCTACGCTCCATGGATGTTATCAGCAGACAGGCCATGAGAATACTGAAAGCCATGGGTAATACGTCATCCAAGAGGGTGACTTCCTCCGTGGGACCCGAGCAGGAATATTTCCTCATAGATAAAGAGTATTTTTTGGCCAGACCCGACCTGATGCTCACTGGAAGAACTGTCTTCGGAAGCATGTCTGCCAAAGGACAGGAGATGGATGACCATTACTTCGGTGCCATCAAGAATCGAGTTGCCGATTTCATGAGAGATCTGAATACAGAACTATGGAAACTGGGAATTCCTGCTAAAACTCAGCATAATGAAGTCGCCCCCAACCAGTTTGAACTGGCTCCCATCTACTCTTCGGCCAATGTGGCAACCGACGCAAACCAGCTCACCATGGAAATGATGAAAAAGATCGCAGATAGACACGATCTGGCCTGTCTGCTTCATGAAAAGCCCTTTGCCGGCATCAATGGAAACGGAAAGCACAATAACTGGTCCATAGCGACCGATGATGGAATCAACCTTCTGAATCCAGGAAAGACTCCCCATGACAATGCCCAGTTCCTCCTGTTCACCGTAGCAACAATCAAGGCCGTAGATGTGTATTCTCCCATCCTGAGAGCATCAGCCGCCAGCCCCGGAAATGACCACAGATTAGGTGCCAATGAGGCTCCTCCTGCGGTAATCTCTATATTCCTGGGAGATCAGCTCTCAAACATCCTTGAAAGTATGGCCGCCGGTAAACCCGTCGAGGCTCTGGATGGCAAAATGATGGAAATCGGTGCTACCACACTACCCGACCTCCCCATGGATATGACAGACAGAAACAGAACCTCTCCCTTTGCCTTTACCGGGAATAAATTCGAATTCAGAATGGTTGGTTCTACCCAGTCTATAGCCGGACCCAATGTTGTACTGAACACGGCTGTTGCCTCCATCCTGGATGATTTTGCAGGCAGGCTGGAAAAGGCTTCCGATGTGAATGCAGAGATCCAAAAAATCATCTGCGAAACATATAGAGCTCATGATAGAATCATTTTCAATGGAAACGGTTATTCCCCGGAATGGTTGGTAGAAGCCGAAAGGCGCGGCCTGCCGAACCTGACTTCAACAGTCGCAGCTCTCCCTGAATTCATTAAAAAGGACAGTGTGACCCTCTTTGAAAAATACAATGTTCTGAGTAAGGCAGAACTGGAATCCAGAGTTGACATCTATCTTGAAAACTACAGCAAACAGATCAACATCGAAGCGGGTGTCGCACTGGAAATGGCCAACAGACTGATCTTTCCTGTAGTCAGTGAGTTTTCCGCCAGTGTTGCCGAAACAATCATGTCTATCAAGTCTGTCATCCCCACAGCCGATACGGCTGCTCAAGAATCACTCCTGGATAATTTAAACGGCCAGATGGAATGTATGCTGAAAACTGGGATCAACCTCGGGAAAGAAATTGAGGCGGCCCTTGAGCTGGATGAGGATCTTCTGATTCAAGCAAAAGCCTACAGAGAACAGGTTGTTTCCGCCATGAATGATCTGAGAATCTGTGTCGATGCGCTTGAGAGGAGCACCGATAAACAAGCATGGCCCTACCCTTCATATGAAGACATGCTTTTTAACATTTAATCCTTTTATCATAAATAATTAAAGTTAGACTGCTTCTTCGGAAGCAGTCTTTTTTTTGCCCTTTTTAATTGAGGGAAGAGGGTATCCCGATCTATTAAAGAAATATGAATATTTTTCTCTCCCGATTCTGTTGACAGTATTTGGAAAACCCTTTATTCTTCTTCAAGAATTAACTTTCCCCTGTAGCTCAGTTGGTAGAGCGGATGGCTGTTAACCAACATGTCAGCAGTTCGAGTCTGTTCGGGGGAGCAAATAAAACCTTATTATATAAGGATTTAAAAGCCAGGATTTAAAATCTTGGCTTTTTTTATTTCCCCCATGGTATCATAGTGGTATCAGGCCATCTAAATCATGGGGGTTTTATGAGAAAAAAGTATCCTGATCCAGTCCGTAGAAAAGATTCAAGTACATTCTTCTTCTGGTATACAGAACCAGACGGCAAGCGGAA
>NZ_JAQIBL010000332.1 GCF_027859075.1 Oceanispirochaeta sp.
TTCCTCATGTCTCATTGAATAAACTGGGATATCTTATCGGGACTATCCCATCCAATTTGGAGTCCGGAGAGGGTAAAGATGTTCCCTGTCTCGGGTTTATGGCTCATGTGGATACTGCCAGCGATGCCCCTGGGAAGGGTGTAAAACCCCTATTGCATTCGAATTGGGACGGTTCTATCATTCCTCTGAGTGGGGCTGTGACTCTTGACCCTGATTTGATCCCCGATATGAAAGACTTTGTGGGGGATACCATCATCAGTAGTGACGGAACAACCCTGCTGGGAGCCGATGATAAGGCGGGAATTGCAGAGATCATGACAGCAGTGGAAATCCTTCTCTCTCACCCGGAAGTCAAGCATGGTCCCCTGGAGATCATTTTTACTCCCGATGAAGAGACGGGCTGCGGAATGGACAAGTTTCCCGTGAAAGATCTCAAGTCCCGATTTTGTTTCACCCTGGACGGTGGACGTGAAGGAGAGTTGGAGCTGGAATGTTACAATGCCTGGCGAGTGGATCTGGAGTTTCAGGGTCATGTGATTCATCCCGGTTATGCCCGGGGAACTCTGGTCAATGCCGTATCTATGGCCTCCCAGTTTGTATCCCTTTTGCCCCGTAGTGAGAGTCCCGAGGCGACAGACGGACGTTATGGGAATTACTGGCCTCATGCCATCGAAGGAACTCTGGATAAGGCCAAGGTCTCAGTTATGATCCGGGATTTTAATGCAGAGGGTGCCCGGAGGCGTTTGGAGGCGGTGAGGCAGTTTGCCAGAGCCGTTGAAGCCTCCTTTCCCGGCGGGAAAATCACCCTGACTGAAAAGCAGCAGTACCAAAATATGAAACAGGAGCTGGATAAATACACGGAATTGGAACCTATGATGCTTAAGGCCTATGAAAAGGCTGGTGTTCTTCCCCTTGTAAAACCCATCCGCGGAGGAACAGACGGTTCCAAGCTGACGGCCATGGGAGTTCCCACTCCCAATGTCTTTGCAGGGGGCTTTAATTTTCACAGTGTCAGGGAGTGGATTCCACTGAATTCTATGGTCAAAGCCGTAAAAGTGGTGCTTGCCCTTGTAAATGTGGGACTCGAAGCCTAAAAAGTGGTGAATTCCAAAAAAGTTCTTTCGTGAAACAGTGTTTTCAGAGCTACTCTGTGTTAAAATATAGTCAGAGGGTAAACGTGTTTACAAAAATTTTGCGCTATTTACCATTCCTCTTTCTTCTCATTGTACTTTCATGTACACAGGAGAGTAATGTCCTTTTGAATTCAGCCGAAGCCTACAGTCTTGAATCCTTTGAGGATGGTACCCTCCTTGAGCCGGGCAGTTCGGTCACCATTGTTCTGACCGAGGTCGGGAGCCAGTCTACTCTGATTCGGGTTATTCTTGAAGATGAAGCCGGAATGGAAGTGGCCCTTATAGAGATTGAACCGGAGTTACTGAAAGGGCAGGG
Source organism: Oceanispirochaeta sp. (assembly GCF_027859075.1). Taxonomy (NCBI): domain Bacteria; kingdom Pseudomonadati; phylum Spirochaetota; class Spirochaetia; order Spirochaetales; family Spirochaetaceae; genus Oceanispirochaeta; species Oceanispirochaeta sp. Next base: position 1,450 of record NZ_JAQIBL010000332.1, read on the forward strand.
CCTTCCCATGGATCTTCCCCCGGATATTGAAGACGGAGTATACCACCTCCGTTTTGAGGTTCTGGACAGAGATATCCTGCTCCATGAAGAGTCCCGTTATTTTTTCATTGCATCCGGGCTTTATGATATCAGGAGTCTTGAAACCTATCCTCCGGGAATAAAACCGGGAGACATCATCAGTGCGCGAGTCGTTCTGGTTTATCCCATGGCCTCAGACCCCTGGTTGCGATGGTCAATCGATGACGATCTCATTCAGGAAGGTTTTCTTTCTGATATCGGGCAGACTTGTCAATTTACAGTCCCTGACCAGGCTGGTGTGTATTCACTCATGGTAGAACTCTTTCCCGTGGCTCCCCAGGAGTTTCAGCTCAGCGGTACTTTCAGGCGATCCGACATTTTTGTAACCTCTGGAGAGGGAGATGGAACTTCCTGGGCCCTTCTTGAGGACAGAACCTATCAGTACTTCATCGATTTCAACGATGGCATGAGTAATAGAATGAATCCGGATGATGTTCCCCAGGTTATTGGATCACCCACACCCCTTACCATTGGAAACAATTCGGGCATATCCTTTGGAGAAAATGACGGGCTCATTTTTAATCAGTACGCTCTTCCCCTTGATGCGGAGGGCCGGGCCGTAAGTTTCTTAATGACCATGGCTTTTTCTTATTCATATCTACCCGAGAAGGGTGTCTATAATATCTTCAGGACGGGGGATGAACATACATATTTTAATGTTCTGTACCTGGCAGATACCAGGGAGTTCCTCTGCGAGTTCAGATCCTATTCCCGCCAGTTTCACTCTGTCCTACCTGTGGATCGGATCCTTTCCTCAGAGGTCCTCTCCCTTGAGGTTCAATATGTCGGTGGACAGGGTATCGCGTCCCTGAGTTGGAAAAACAATGGAGCTATCCTGATCCGGGACGAAGGTCTGCCTGTTTCATCCCTTGTTAAGGGTCAAACTGTCATCGGAAGTGATGAGAAGTTACCTGGTTTTCCCATGAACTGGTACACTCTGGGTATTTCATCCAAGAATGATTTGACTCCGGCGATTCCTCAGACTCCGGCTCTGGAGGCGGGCCCGGAAAAAATGACTCTTCTTTATGAAAAGATACAGAAACCTGAGTCCTCTATTTCTGTAGTCAATGCCGAACTGGGAGAGGGGTTGGCCACTCTGGAAATACAATCCCTTAAGGGGAGTGATGCTTCCTGGACTTTCAATCTGAAAGACTCAGAGGGAACTGGCTTGTACTCTCTCTCCGGCCCTATTGATGCAGCTGATAACCCGGAAAGTGTTGTTCTGTCTTTTATCAATGACAGCCGTGGGTTGTTTCTCAGTACCTCTCTGGATGCCGGCATGAACGGGCCTTACGATTATCAGGAATTATTGAATTTTGAAATTCTCCCGGTTGATGGGTCAGTCGAGGCTCTGGATGACATCGTGGCCATCCGCTTATTCCGGGATTAAATAATATATTTTTAGAAGAGCACCATTGAAAAGCACCCTATTGATTAAGACATATCTTTATTTCCTCCTCCTTTTACTGGCGTCCTGTGCCACTCGTGTTAAGGTTGATTCTCATGTTCCCGAGTGGTACAGCCAGTTGGAAGAGTCGGAAGATGATGCTGGTTTTCTCATAAAAATTGCCGAGGTATCTCCCTCGGAGGAAGCGACTCTGGATGCTGCAGTCGAAGAGCTTTACCTTAGGATCATGGAGCATTCGGGCCGGGGGTCTTTGTATTCCGAAAAAGCGGATCAGGATCTACTCAAGCAGGCCATCAGGAATGTGCTTCAGGAAAATGAAAGCACTATTGATGGTTTTTTATCAGTTCAGAAACAGGAATGGATTTCCCTGGATAAGGTGTATTATTATGGGGCTCTTTATTTGAAAAAATCAGCCGGTAAAGAGCTGTATGATAGGATTGTTCAGGCCTATTATGAGGATGATGAGATTCTTCAGGCTCTGCTGGCAGCCTCTTTGCTTTATGAATCAGAGATGAAGTACTATTCCAGTGCGGAAGAACTCATCAAAGCGGCCCTTCATGTGAAGTCTCTTTCAGAGCCTCTGGCTGATGATCTTTCTCAGGGCTATATTGATAGAGCTGGGCTGCTCCTGAGAAAAATCAAACTTCGAAGTCTGAACTCACCGAACAGTGTCCTGTCTAATCAGAAAATTTCTGATCCTTTTCATATTTTCTGCACAACAGATGATGAGCAGGGAATTGCCGATGTTGAATTCCTGGTTCGTTACCAGGGGAGAAAGAGGGACGGGGTTCAGGGTGAATTTGAGCGGAGGCTAGTCAGTAATGTCTCGGGAATCATGGAGTTCTATCATCCTTTCATCCCCTTTTCCGGAACGGCAGATGTTCAGTTTGAACCGGGAAGCCGGGATTTTCATGCGGGTCTTCTTAACCTTGAGAAAGCAGGGCTGGATGTCTCATCTCTTCGTCAGTGGCTTGAAGAATCAACGATCAACTATGAACTAAATGTGGCATCAGGAGCCAGAACCGTCTCCATGGGCATCGTTCTCCTGCATACTGATAGTACCGGGTCTGCCCTGAATCAGGAAGATTCCTCTGTCAGTCTTCAGGAAACACTCTCCCAGGACGGGTACAACACCAGTCTTATGAATCTGAATCCCAGGGAAATCTCCAAAAAGTCGGAAGACGAATTTATCCGGGATCTGAGAGCCCTCTATAAAGGTAAATATACCCGGGTTGTCTTTGGTATTGTCGGTATTCGGGACTTTGAATCCAGAAATGATTCCTATAGAGTGAAGACCTCCGGTTCCATCAAGGTCGTCGATGTAGACAGCGGTGAAGTTCTCCTCACTCTTGAGCTGGATAAATCGGTAGAAAGCCGCAGCAATACTGTGGCTGTTTCGGCTTCATTTCAAGAACTGGGTAAAGCTTTTGCCGAAGAGGTGAAGCGCTCCCTGGAATAATCCAATCAGGTCAACCGTCTCATTGAACAGGATACCCTAAAAAGGTATTCTACTGTTCTTATGAATCATGAAAACTACGATCCAGATGACAGGATTGCTGCCCTGGCCACACCCTGGGCTGAAAGTGCCATAGCTGTCATTCGAACTTCCGGGCAGGGAAGTATTGAAGTCCTCTCTCCCCTGATCAAGGCAGATCTTGTCAATCAGGAATCTCGAAAAATGCTCTACACCACCCTGAAGGATCCTCAATCGGGAGAATCCTTGGATGAAATCATGATCGTTCCCTTCCGGGCTCCCGGCAGTTATACCGGTCAGGAAAGTGTCGAGCTGTATTGTCACGGCAGCCTTCCAGGGGTACAGAAGATTCTGAACCTGCTCTTTCGCTCCGGCTTCAGACAGGCCTCACCGGGAGAATTCACCTTTCGTGCCTTTATTCATGGCAAGATGGATCTGACCCGGGCCGAAGCTGTGCAGGAAATTATCAGTTCTAAAACAGGGAAAGCCCAGTCTCTGGCACTGAACCGCTTATCCGGAGTTCTCGAAAAACGCATCAATCATTTTAAAGATAGTGCCACCGGTATGGCGGCCTTGTTTGCCATTCAGCTGGATTACCCCGATGATGAAGTGGAATCTCCCCCCCTGCCTCTGAAAGAGATCGAGGAGATAAAGAATGGGTTGAAAGAACTCATTGATTCCTACAGGGTGGGTAAAATCTATCAGGAAGGTGTGGTCATTGTTCTGGCGGGTAGAACCAATGTTGGAAAATCCAGTTTGTTCAATCTCTTTCTGAAAGAAGACCGCTCCATCGTATCGGATGTTCATGGAACGACCAGAGACTATCTGGAATCCTGGATTTCTCTGGGGGGCATCCCTGTGAGGTTGTATGATACAGCGGGTCTGCGGAAATTCGAGGATTCTGTCGAAGAAGAAGGCATCCGAAGAACCCGGGAGGTCATGGAAAATGCCCATATTCTGATTTATGTTCTCGACGGCAGCATCGACTTATCTGAAGAAGAAGAAGAGATGCTGGCCCAATCTCATCCGGAGGGTAAAGGCAAACGGGTTGTTGTCTGGAATAAGGCAGATCTCAGTCAAAACAGGGCTCCCGCGGGAGCAATTCCTGTCAGCGCCGTTACAGGCCAGGGTTTCACCGAGCTTGAGGATGCCCTGAGGCTTCAGATTTTTGCTGATACATCTCAGATCGGCGCCGAGGCTGTCGTTGATTCACTTAGACAAAAAGAACTTCTTGAAAGGGCCTTTGCCGGGGTTGTAAAAGTAGAGGAGGCTATTCATAATGGCCTGCCTGTGGATGTCCTGGCCATGGATCTGCATGATGTTCTGCAGGCTTTGGGAGAGATCACAGGAGAGGTTTCCTCTTCGGATATTCTGGAAAGGATGTTCTCCAACTTTTGTGTCGGTAAGTAATCCGGCTTAAGGACTTATAGATTCAATGGAATTTGATGCAATCGTCATCGGCGGCGGACATGCCGGTATTGAAGCTTCTCTGGCCCTTGCCCGCCTTGATTTCTCTACACTCCTTATTACTCAAAGCCTGGATGCTATCGGCCGGCTCTCCTGCAACCCTGCCATCGGCGGTTTGTCAAAGGGTAATATTGTTCGTGAAGTGGATGCCCTGGGTGGTGAGATGGCCCGTCTTATCGATGCGTCGATGATTCAGTTCCGCATCCTCAACCGAAGCCGTGGTCCTGCCGTTCAGGCTCCCCGGGCTCAGGCCGACAAAAATCAGTATTCCCGTCTTGCAAAGCAGACTCTGGAATTCCAGAAAAACCTGCATATTTTTCAGGATACTGTCGTCGATATCATCACAGATACGGATGACCGCATCTGTCAGGGTGTTGTCACCGAAAGAGGCCGGAGATTCACATCCCGGACTGTCGTCATGACCACGGGTACCTTTATGGGCGGGAAGATCTTCATTGGTGATTTTTCCCAGTCTTCTGGTCGTCTGGGAGAGCCTGCCGCCATTGGTCTGGGGAGTTCTCTGCGAAACAGAGGCTATACCCTGGGGCGTCTTAAGACGGGTACTCCTGCCAGGGTCAATAAGCTGAGCCTCGATTTTTCAAAGATGGATGAACAAGGGGGAGACCCCACCATGCAGGCCTTCTCCTTCTTCAGGGAAAAATCAGAGCGGCCTCAGGTTCCCTGCCATATCACCTATACCAACGAAAAGACCCATCAGATCATCCGTGATAACTTTCATTTATCACCTCTCTTCTCGGGTGAAATCGTCGGAACAGGCCCTCGGTACTGCCCCTCCATCGAAGACAAGGTCAAACGTTTTCCTGACAGGGAGCGGCATCAGATCTTTGTCGAACCAGAAGGTTTGGATACCCAGGAAATGTACCTCAACGGTATCTCTTCTTCCCTGCCCGAACTGGTTCAGGAATCATTCCTGCGGACCTTACCGGGACTCGAGAATGTGCAGGTCATGAGACCTGGTTATGCTGTGGAATATGATTATATGGATCCCACACAGCTTTTTTCCTCCCTGGAGAGTAAAAGGCACCGCGGTCTGTATGTTGCAGGTCAGACCAATGGCACTTCGGGATATGAAGAAGCCGCCTGTCAGGGTCTGATGGCAGGCATCAATGCTGCCCGGAAGATGCAGGGCAAGGACCCTCTGGTCCTGACCCGGGCCGAAGCCTATACGGGTGTTCTCATCGATGACCTGGTCACCATGGGAACGGAAGAACCCTACAGGATGTTTACATCCCGGGCGGAGTACCGTCTCTCTCTCCGGCATGATGATGCGGATATGCGGCTTTTCCCCTACTGTGAAGAGATCGGTCTGGCATCGGATCAGATGAGAGAGATGTTTTATAAAAAGAGAGACGGAATAGAAGAGATCAAGGAACTCCTCAGGCAGAAAAGAGTCAGTGTTCACTGGACAGAAGATAATGCTGTATTGATGCCTCATGTTGGGAAAAGCCTCTATATGACTCTTAAGGATCCGGCTGTTACCATGGAGAGCCTGACCGGATATCAGCCTGATCTAAACAATTATTCTCTTCCCTGGCTTCAACATTCGGAGCTGGATGTGAAATACGAAGGCTATGTGGCCCGTCAGGAGAGGCAGATTGTACGGTTTAAGAAGATGGAATACATGCTGATCCCCGAGGGATTTGATTATGAGGCTATAGAGGGAATCTCAAAAGAATCCCGGGAAAAATTAAAAAAAATCCAGCCCCGCTCAGTCGGTCAGGCTTCTAGAATCTCAGGTGTCCGTTCATCGGATATCGCCGTCCTGACGGTTTTGTTAAGCAGAAAGGGTAAATACCTGAACAAGTAGAATTAATTGGAATTCTGGAAAATGGTCTGGCCCGGATGGGTCTGGAGCCGGATGCAGGAAAAGTGGCTCTTATAGACCGTTATATTAAAGAGCTTGAACTCTGGAATCCACGTTATGGACTTGTGAATGCCGAAGGTGATGATCTGATAATCCGCCATATTCTAGACTCCCTGTCCGGAGTGAAAACCATGCAGGGTCTGGGACCCGCTGTCGTTGCCGATATTGGCTCCGGAGCAGGTTTGCCCGGTATCCCCCTGGCCATCATGCTGCCGAAGATCCGCTTTCATCTTGTGGAACGTTCGGGAAAGAGGACCGGTTTCTTAAGGAATATTATTCTGACACTGGGACTGAACAATGTTTCTGTGATGGAAGAATCTATGGAAAATTTGACAGAACGATATGAACTTGTCACCTTCAGAGGATTTTCTCCCTTTGAGAATAAACTGATCAAGCATTTGAAAAAGATACTTTGCGAACAAAAAGGAACTGTTCTCGCCTACAAGGGCAGGAAGGCTCAGATTCTAGAAGAGCTGAATGCCCTGGATGAAGATCCGGAGAGAGAGATTACAACCCTCCCCGTTAATGTTCCCTTCCTGGAGGAAGAACGGCATCTTGTTATAATGCATTTGCACTAGGCTGGCTGCTTATTTTCAGTTTGTTCAGGAGTTTCATCAGGTTTTCTTTGGGCAGTAGGTCTATGAGCCGGGCTTCCACAAACTGCTGAGCTTCCTCTGAAAAGACTCCGGCAGTGAGGCAGAAACCGCGCCCTGCATGAACTTCTTTCACACGGGCATAGAGTTCCCTCACAGAGAAATCTCCGATTTTTCCTTCATCTCTATAAAAACGGAAGACAATCAGGTCCTCCCATTTTCGGGCTTTCACCTCAGCCAGGATATCTACATATTCATTTTTATGAACGGAAATATCCATGACCTTGATTCTTGTTTTGGGAAAGAGTATCAGTGTCAGCTGGCGGCAGAGTGTTATGAACTCCGATATGGGAGCAATAAGGTAGGTCTGCAGGTTTCTGTTGCCCGTCAGCTCCTTGATCTTTTTTCTTTGAACTTCAACATCCTTGTATTTTGGATTGATGCCATACAAATCGTTCAACTGCTCCAGGGCCTTATCCAGTTCGGATGTCTGGTTGTAGCAGTCTGCCAGTCTATATTTAAGCTCCAGAAGGACGTCTTCTGCAATCTCTTTGTGCTTCAGTCCGATTTCAAAATCCATAATGGCCTTGTCATATTCTCTCTTCTGCTTATTCACTGTACCGCTATAGAGGGCAGATTTCGGTCCCCAATCAGGATCTGCCCGTAAATGGCTGAAAATTTTGAGGGCCTGATCCATCTGTGCTATTTCAAAGAGGGACCGGGCAAGAGAGAAAAGGGCTTCCTTGTCGTCGGGATGACCCGTGGCTGCGCTGCGTAGATAGGTCGAGGCTTCCTTGAATCTGCGCAGCTTGTAGAGGCTGAGTCCGCAATAACGCAGGCTCTCATGATCATTGCTGACGGATTTCAAGGCCTGCATCAGGTAGGCTACAGATTTTTCATAGTTTTTTCGTCTGTATTCCAGGACTCCCATGGACGCATTGATATCAAAATTTTCAGGTTCTTTTGTTCTGGCAATGGTCAAGCTTTTATAGGCTTCCGTCCAGACCTTGGCTTTCATGGCGGATAGTCCAAAATTGAGGTTGATCCTGTGTTCATCCAACCTGGAATTTGTGGCACAAAGATCCATGAGGATGCCGTAGGTTTTCATGGCCTGGGGATAATTTTGTTCGGCAAAATGAAGATCCGCCAATGCTGTCAGAGCTTGACTGTCTTTGGGATTACTTGCCAGTCTTTTATTCGCTTCCTTCAGTATGGAGTTCCGGTCATGGATCTGATTGCCTGAAAGATCTTTCTTATCTTTTCCGGTCACAACAGAAACGATTATAAAGAGGGCTACAATTATTATAATAAAAGGGATAAGGAGTGGCATGATTGATATCATAGTAATGGATTATGTTCTTTATAACTCTTATTTGTCAAGAAAAGTTCATTCAAAGAGGGATAGTTACAGTCCTTTCTGTCGATAAATAAGCCCGGCTGGAGAATAAGATTAATACTTTTCTGGACAGGCCTACCCTGGGATCTTACAATTAGTCATAGACAGGCCTTTTGGCCCTGAGCCATTGATCAACAAGACTCCAGTGGAATCTTGACAACCTCCGGTCCTGAGCTGTTACCCACCGGGACTTAAATAGTCTCATATGATGAGGAAATAGGAGCGCATAATGAAAAAAAAGTGGACAGAGGACAAAGTTTTATATCATGTCAGACTGAGTAGGGCCATGCTCTCAGGAGCGGTCACAGCCGTGTTGCCCGGCGATCCGGGGCGAGTCGAAAAAACGGCCCGCATGATAGATCCGGATGCTGTTTTTCTTGTATCTAACAGGGAATACACCTCCTGGCTTGCAGATCTTTCGGATCACAAGGTTCTGGTTTGCTCCACGGGAATCGGTGGGCCTTCGGTTTCCATATGTATGGAGGAACTGGCGAACCTGGGCATTACATCATTTTACAGGATCGGGACAACCGGAGCCATACAGGACAGGATCAAGCAGGGAGATCTCATCGTGACAACCGCCTCAGTCAGACTCGATGGTGCCTCTACTCATTATGCACCCATTGAATATCCCGCGGTTGCAGACTTTGATCTGACCCTGTCTCTTCTGCAGGCGGCTTCAAATCTGGATATTCCCCATCACAAGGGGATTAGTGCCTCCAGTGATACATTTTATCCGGGGCAGGAACGTTATGACACTTTCACTTCCTAAGTTCCCCGCAGATTTCAGGGCAGCCTTGAGGAGTGGAAGCATTTGAAGGTTCTCAACTATGAAATGGAGTCATCCACTCTGCTCACCATCGCCTCGGTCTTCGGATTGAAGGCGGCCATGGTGGCCTCGGTCATTGCTGTGAGGGGGAAGCAGGAGACTCCGGATGATAAGATTCTACCCCGGGCGGAAGAACGGCTGGCAAATTGCATTCGTGAGGCTCTTTCTCTGTATCTGACCGGGGACAGTTATGCCTGATTCTTCCGGAAAAGACTTTCCCTGAATGATTAGAGGATATAAAAATCCTAAATCACTACAAGCTCTGATTTTCCCGGCATTTAAGGTATTGATGAAAGAAGGGCAAGTCTATATAATTCCGATACAATTAATGCTTTGAACAATCCGGACGTTTGCCGGGATGACGGAGATCGGCGGCTCTATCGGCCAGCCCTTTCCAATCCACCCTGCCTACCCGGCAATTTTAAATACCTAGAGAGGTTAGTGTTTCTATGAGTGCAGATATCACGAAAATGCGTAATATCGGAATCAGCGCCCACATCGACTCAGGTAAAACAACACTGACAGAACGAATTCTGTTCTTCTGTCAGAAAATTCATGCCATTCACGAAGTTAGAGGTAAAGATGGGGTTGGAGCCACAATGGACTCCATGGAGCTGGAACGAGAAAGAGGGATCACCATTGCGTCGGCAGCAACCGCCGTAACCTGGAAAGATCATGATATTAATATTATCGATACTCCCGGTCACGTTGACTTCACAATTGAAGTAGAGCGTGCCCTTCGTGTATTGGACGGAGCCGTACTGGTCCTCTGTTCTGTAGGTGGTGTTCAGTCACAGTCCATTACTGTTGACCGCCAGCTGAAAAGATATGGAGTGCCCCGTATTGCATTTGTCAACAAGAGTGACAGAACAGGTGCTAATCCTTACAAAGTTTGTGATCAGCTGAAAGAAAAACTGAACCTCAATTCTGTGATGATGCAGGTTCCTATCGGACTCGAAGAAAATCTGGAAGGTGTCATTGACCTTATCAGAATGAAAGCCATCTATTTTGATGGTCATGATGGTGAGATGGTTAGAATTGAAGAAATCCCCTCGGCATTACAGGCTGAAGCCGACGAAAGACGTGAAATGATGCTGGATACGGTTTCCATGTTCAGTGAAGAAGTCATGGAACTGATGATGGAAGAAACCGAGATCCCTGAAGATTTGCTTCACGAAACAGTTAGAAAAGCCGTTATTGCTCAGGAACTGGTACCCGTATACCTGGGTTCTGCATATAAAAACAAGGGTGTTCAGGAAATGATGGATGCGATTCTCCGCTACCTGCCTTCTCCTCCCGATGTTGTCAATAAGGCTTTGGATCTGGATGATAATGAAAATGAAGTCATCATTCCTTCCGATCGTTCCAAACCCCCGATCGCTCTGGCTTTCAAGCTGGAAGACGGACAGTATGGTCAGCTGACCTATATTCGTGTTTATCAGGGAATGGTCAAGAAAGGATCGGAAATGATGAATGCCAGAAACGGCAGAAAGTTTAAAGTCGGTCGTCTGGTAAGAATGCATTCCAACAATATGGAAGATATTGTCGAAGCACCTGCAGGAGACATTGTTGCCCTTTTTGGTATTGAATGTGCCTCGGGTGATACCTTCTGTGACCCCAGCATGAATTTATCCATGACATCCATGTTTGTACCCGACGCGGTTATTTCTCTTTCTATCAAACCTGTTGATAAGTCTGCCTCCGACAAGATGGCTAAGGCTCTCAACAGATTTACCAAGGAAGACCCCACGTTTAGAACTCATGTGGATCCAGAATCAAACGAAACGATTGTGTCTGGAATGGGTGAGCTTCACCTTGAAGTGTATATTGAAAGAATGAAGAGAGAGTATCAGGCAGAAGTCATTACCGGTGCTCCCCAGGTTGCCTATAGAGAAGCTATTTCTCGATCAGCCGACTTCAACTATACCCATAAGAAACAGACCGGTGGTTCCGGTCAGTATGCCCGTGTTGCCGGTATGATGGAACCTCTGGATGCTGAAAATGAGAAAGATTATGAGTTTGAGAATAAGATCAAGGGTGGCTCTATTCCTACAGAATATATTCCATCCTGTGACAAAGGTTTTCAGATGGCCATGCATAAAGGATCACTCATTGGAGCACCCGTTGTCGGTGTCAAAATGTCTATTGTTGATGGCCAGTATCATGCTGTTGACTCCTCAGACCAGGCCTTCCAGACTGCTGCTCTCGGTGCATTCCGAGAAGCCTATAAGAAAGCCAAGCCTGTTATTCTTGAACCAATCATGAAAGTTACCGTTGAAGGACCTACAGAATTTCAAGGTAATATTTTTAGTACACTCAACCAGAGACGCGGTATGATTGTAGCCTCAAGTGATGAAGGAAATTACAGTGTTGTTGAAGCTGAAGTTCCTTTGAGTGAAATGTTTGGTTACTCCACCGTGCTTCGTTCCTCTACTCAGGGTAAGGCTGAGTTCACCATGGAATTTGCCAAATATGGCCGTGTTCCTTCCAGTGTGACCGATGACTTGATCAAAAAGTACGAAGACGAAAAGAAAGCACAGCAGAAATAGGGAGTGAAGAGATGGTAAAAGCAGAACTGACTAAAAAAAGTCCCCTCAGAAGTCTTGAAAAGGCTGTACACGGGGGACTCGGTAAAGGAAATATAGCAGTCATTGCCTCAAAAAAGGGTATTGGAAAGACTGCCTGTCTTGTTCACATCGCCACAGACAAGCTGATGCAGAACAAGCATGTTATACATGTGTCCTACGCCAACAAAGTAGATCATATCGTAAGCTGGTATGAAGATATATTTAAAGAAATCTCTAAAAAGAGAGATCTGGAAAGCGCGATGACTATTCATGATGAAATCATTCAGAATAGAGTCATCATGAATTTCAGCCAGAAAGGGATTCCCGTAACCCAGGTTTTGGCCAGTGTCAAAGCCATGATGGATAATGGCCAGATCGGCACAGATGCGATTATCATTGATGGATATGATTTTACATTGGGATCCGCCGAAGACATTAAAACGTTTAAGGCTTTTGCCGTAAAGGAAGACATTGAACTCTGGTTCAGTGACTCCTATCCCGAGGGTGAGGATTATCTGGATAGCCGTGGCGTTCCTAAGAATCTTATCAAGGATCTTGATGATCTTTCGGTGGTTCTGACCCTTAGAGCAGAAAAGAACTATATGATTTTAAACCTGGTGAAAGATCATAAAGCAATTATCTCGGAAGACCTCCAGCTAAAACTGGACCCCAAAACACTTCTCATCGCAGAAGTGTAAGGGTTCAGGCATAAATTACATAATATTCGGGGCTGCTTCCTCACCGGGGAGCAGTCCTTTTTTAAAGGCGGCGGAAGAAGTTCTGTTGGTATGTTTATAGATAGTTTTTATATACTGGAATTTAAATTCGATAAAAACTCGGAAGGGCTGGATCATCTGTTTCCATCAATGGAACTCTTGATACGTTCCCTTGAAAATATTGACCGCTGTCTGGTGGCGGCTGTAGGTTATACACTGGATTATAAAAGGTATCTTAAAAATATCGGCGAAGAGTCTTTCACCTTTTCCATTCGTGTCAGATTGTTTCAACCGACCCAATTTGCCCTGGGCCAGGATTTTCCAACAGAAAATGTTATGACCTGGATGCAGCAGGGACGTCAGATCTTCACGGATGCGGCCAATGCTGCCTCTAAAGAGTATTCTGATCTATCAGAAGGTCTCAAATCCCTTATTGAAAAGCACAAACTTGTGAGTTCAATCCTCTATAAAGCTCTGGATGAGGATGAAGTAGTCTCATTGTCAGAAGATTTGAACAATGCGGTCTCTTTCCTGGGTGGAAAAGTCTGGATCAAGTAATCTGAACAGAATCAGGAAGATATCGTCGTGGAGATAACCCTGAAGGCATTTTTGATGCGGTCATTTTTGCGGCTCAGTTCTTTCAATGTTCCCTGCACCTGATTTCTTCCTGCTGCAGCTCTTAATTCCATGAGCTCTTTTTCTATCTGCTCAATTTCCTGTCTGATCTTGTCAAATTGATTCATAGTGATACTCCTATTTACAAAGTCAGTGTGCCCCGAAGGGTCTTTTATACTACCAGAGCTGCCATGCAGCTCCGGTGATTTCACGCACAGGGCCGAAGGGTTGTGTTACAGCCTCGGTGACTTTCTTGCTCAGGGCCGAAGGGTCCGGGCCAAAGGGCCTTGTTGCTAAGTCAGGGGGCCGAAGGGTCTTCTTTAAATATCGGATCTCCCTGAAAATTATTGAGGTTTCTCTGGATTTTCAATAAATTTCTTATTATGATAGGGATCAGAATGTTGAATCCATACAGTCCTCCGACTAGGCTGAAGGTTCAATTTATTTCGATGTTGCAGGAGATATGAAAATGTCTATACTCGATGACACCGATGAAGACTTTGATGACGGGATAATTTCACTGGATGAACTGGAACCTGACGATGAGGAGGGGGAGGATCATTCTGACTGGGGGGATGAGTACGACGATATGGATTCTGAATCCTGGGACAAAGAGTATGGTGATGGCGAAGAGGAACTGGAAGGAGATCCCTGGGATCTGAATTGATGACTTCCGGCAGCCCTTTACTTGCCGCAGAATCTTTCCGTCAGGTTTTGTCTCAAGGACCCTATGATAAAATAAAAAAGCTCCTGGAGATAGTAGGACGGGACAGCCCTCAACTGATAAATCTACTGATCAGGGACTCCTGCCTCCATTCTTCAGGTCATGTCGAGTTACCTGCTTTCTTTGGAAAGGTTGAGGACATTACAGCCTACTCTCTCTATTCCTTCTGGACAATGGTCTCCCTCATGGAGGTTAAACCACTCTGGTTCTATCATCTGGAATCCTTCCATCAGGATGGTGCACCCAGGGATGAAGATTTCCGCTTCCCTCCGGGATTGATCCATTGCCCAGTTCTTAAATCATTGACAATCCGCAATGCCGGGCTGGTAGAACTCCCCATAGAAATCCTGAAAATAAGAAGATTAAAAGGTCTGGATGTCAGCTCTAATAAGATTAAGCTCATCCCTCCGGGGATAGGCAGTCTCAGGCAATTGGTGTATTTTAATGCATCCGGTAATGACTTGAAAACTCTGCCTCCTCAACTTGGCGGACTCCGGAAGTTACAGATTTTGAATCTGTCAGGGAACAGAATTGAATCCCTGGGTTTCTCCCTGGATGCTCTGGCCGGATTAAAGAGGCTGAACCTCAGTGGAAATTGTCTGGAAGCTCTGCCCCTGGGTTTGAATGCCCTGAATCAGCTTGAACGCATACAACTGGCTTATAATGATTTATGTGCCGATGACGAAGCCGTATGGGAAGAGGGTGATTTTTCTCAGATTCCAGGGCATCAATGGCACTTCCCTTTTTAGCACCGGCGTATTTAAAATTGTAACGGAGTTGTCTATGATTGATTTATCCACTCTGGAAAGATATGAAACCCCTTCTGTGATCAAACCCGCTCTCAGCCGTTATTTTCTGGGAACCCGTTTATCCATGAATCTATCGGTCATGAAGATCGTTCTTCAATGCAGATATCTCAGCAAAAAGGGCATCTTTACAAATTCTGCCTATTTTGATGCTTCCGACCGCCTCCGAACCGCTTTTGAGAAGCATGGAGCCCGTTTTGAAATAACAGGCCTTGAGAATATGAAGCAGGATGGGCCATGCGTCATCGTTTCCAATCACATGAGCCTTTTGGAAACTCAGGTTCTTCCCTGGCTGATTGGATGTTTTCATCCTCTTTCCATTGTGATGAAAAAGAGCCTCTATGATTCATGGATCTTTCATCCCGTTGCGGTGGCAACAAAAAGCATTTCCCTCACCAGACAAAATCTGAGAGCAGATATTGATGTCATCATGAAAGAAGGAGTGGAATACCTGAATCAGGGCCGTTCGATTCTTCTTTTCCCCGAGGGGACTAGAAAAGGGTTCTTCAATCGGGATGATTTCAATTCGCTGGGTGTTAAGCTGGCTGCACGGGCCGGAGTCAAGGTCATTCCCATCGCTTTGAAAACGGATTTCCTGGTTAACGGCAAGCATGTTTCAGATTTTAGTACGGTTCATCACGACCGTCCTGTACATATCCATGTGGGTGAAGCCCTGAAAGTTCAAGGCCGGGGTAAGAAAGAACATCAGGTCATTCTGGACTTTCTGGAAACGAAGCTCAGCTCCTGGGGTGTGGAAATCAGGGGCAGGGATTTGAAGGACCCAGTTACGAAAGAGGAGATGTCATGATCTATTCACTGAAAGGAAAAACTCCTTCTATTGATGACAAGGTTGGTTTTATTGCCCCCAGTGCAGACATTATTGGGGATGCAAAAATTGCAGAGGGTGTCAGTATCTGGTTTAATACGGTGATTAGGGCAGACATGGACTCTGTCAGCATCGGTAAAAACAGCAATATTCAGGACTGTGCCGTTGTTCATACGGATTATGGAATGCCCACATTCCTAGGTGAAGGAGTCACCGTTGGTCATACGGTGGTCATTCATGGATGCCGTATCGGCGACAACTGCCTGATCGGAATGGGGGCTGTCATTTTAAACGGTGCGGATATTGGAGAAGATTGTCTTATCGGTGCCGGAAGTCTTGTCCCTCAGGGGATGAAAGTCCCTCCCCGTTCTCTTGTCATAGGATCTCCCGCCAAGGTTGTCCGAGAGATGAAACCTGGCATGATTGATGCTATCAGAAGGAACAGTGCCGCCTATCTGTCAAACAGCAGCGACTATCTGATCGAACTGGTGGCTCTTTGAGCACTTCCTGAAAATAAGCTATTTGCCATTTTCTCGGGATTCGCCCGAATCTGTTCGATCGCGACAAGCTCCAGGAGTTCTTCCATGTTCTCAATCGTCTCACTCAGGAGTAGCTTTTCTTTGTAAATGTAAAAGTACTCATATTGATAACTCATAAATAAAGTATAGCCCTTTTTTTTCAGTTAACTATCTTTTTATCAGTTTTTTGAGAATTGATTAAGTTGTGGATAAGCTGTGGATAAGTCATGTTCTCTTCCAATGTATGGGGGTTTCACGATTAGCATCTTGTGTATAAATTGTGCAAAAAAAGTGTATAGACTATTTGAAAAGCTGAATATTTCTAGAAATAAGGACATTCCAAGAGGATTAGGGGCTGTTTTTCTGAAAATACAGAGAATTTTTATGAAATATCGAAAATCAAAGTCTTACCACAGATGTGCACAATTTTAAAATTGCCTGTGGATAAGTTGTGTATAACACTGTAGAAACTAGTCCAGATGTGGGTTTTCTCATTTAAAGCAGTCTGAATTGCGTATTCCCTAGGATCCGTGATATTTTAGATTAAGAAAATCAAGGTTTGCAGGAGATTCTTATGCAGCGTCAGAATTCTGGTTTAACTTCCCTCTTTTTCCTTCAATTGGCCATTTCCATTTTTTTTCTGATCCTGGGAATTCAGGGAATCATCAGCAATATGTCTCAGAATTCAGGATTTGCCCGGGAAGTGGCCCGGTTTTTTAATGCGGAAAACCCGGCTGTTCAGAAAACTGAACTGATCATGGGGATTATTAGTCTTATGGCCGGGTTCCTGTAGCATTTAGGGCTTTTCCGTTTTGGTGACTCCCGTCTGGTCGTTGTTTCTTCGGTTCTGATCTTTATTTTCTGGTTGACCCGTCTTGTGATGATTCGATTTATGACAGAACTTATCATCAGAAACGGAAATATCTCTTTCATTCCCGATTTCTCTACCTGGCTCCTGGCTGTTTCTACCGATGTGATCATCCTCTGTTCCATCTGGACGATTGCACGGCGGACTTCCCGATAGGGCTGTGTGCGCCTACCGTGTATACCAGAGTTCCTCTTTACAGAATTTCATAGAGAACTACTCCTCCCTCCTGACGCCGGACTCCCTGTTTGGCTGCTCCCTGTATCTGGTTGTTCAGAACAAAAGCATGGGTGAGTGGCTCAGGCTGAAGTTGGCCGAGAGACGGGGAATCAGTGGTGATAATCCCTATGTTCTGCCTGAAAAAGCCCTGAGAGAACTGGCTGAGGGTTATGAATGTGTCCGGACCCTGCTGGGGAATGATGACAACCCTCAGGCTGTTCTGTATATGGATAACCTGAAGATCAGACTCTATAAAATAATGGAGGGGATGTTTAGCGGCAGAGTCCCCGTCCCGGCTGTCTGTGATGAACTATACCGTTACATTTCCTCTTTTTCGACTCTGAATAAGAAAGACAACCTTCAGATTCGCTCGGGACGCCTTTATGAGCTGGCAGACAGCATCGCAGGCCTATTTTCTCATTATGCCATGAACTGCCTTCCTCTGGTAGAAGCCTGGGAGGAGGACAGATCCTACCCGGGAGTGACGGGAGCCTTGAAGAAGCATGAAGACTGGCAGCGTTTCCTTTGGAACAAGGTCTTTGACAGAGGGCTTTCACTCAGCCGCATTCTCAGAACCGTTGAGGCGTCCCATGATGTCTATGATGGTGAGGTCAAGCGTGTTGTTCTCTTTGGTTCCTCTTTTCTGGGAGACACGGCGCTCCAATTTTTTTACCGTTTTTCCAGGGATGTTCAGGTTGATCACTTTATCCTGACTCCTTCGGGGATCTATGAAAACTATCCCGTGAAGGTTCAAAATCCACTTCTGGACAGCTGGTGTACTCAGATGGACGGTTTTGCCGAGCTGGCGGAGGGTTTTGAACTGGACGCCTCTGTTCATGATTACCCTCTTCCCCGGGAGATGTCTTTTCTTTCTGTATTGCAGGCGGATATTCTGGAAGACCGCTCACTTCCTGATGAAGGCCTGCCTCTTTTTCCCGGAGATCAATCCCTTTCTATTCATGGATTTACCAGTCCCTGGCGGGAAGTGGAGGTTCTCAAGGATCTTGTCCTGGGAGCCCTGAATGAGGATAACAGTCTTGGTCTTACGGATATTGCCGTACTGGCACCCGATATCAATACCTATGCCCCTTTTCTAGAGGCTCTCTTTCCCTCGGATGATCCGGACCTGTCTATCCCTTTTAATCTCATCGACCTGAATAGTTCGGAGATGTCCCCTCTCATTCAGGCCTTCCTTCATCTCTTTACGCTTCCCGGTTCCAGGTTCACCCGTTCCGAACTCTTTATTCTTTTTGATAATCCCTGTTTTCGGGAACACCAGCATATGAGCCGTCTTGACAGGGACAACTGGTTGAGCCTCTGTGAGGATCTGAACATCAAATGGGGCTATGACAGAGGGCATAAGTCGGGGATCTTTCCCGAGGCAACAGACTTCAACAGCTGGGAGAGGGGATTTGAAAGAATCCGGGAAGGCCTTTTTATGGAAGAAGGAGATGCCCCGGAGCTCCTTCCTTATGGGGCGACCGATGAAGAGAGCGGCCGGAACTGGGGGATCCTGATGCAGACGGTTCAGAATCTTTTCAACGACTTCTATGAGCTGGACCGTGTCTCCATGCCTCTGGAACAATGGGTTCTCCTGGCGGAATCCTTTCTGGAGTCCTACCTGAAGCCCCGTGGGGAAAATTCGGAAGACGAACAGGACCGTTTCCGTCTCAAAGGATGTTTCAGGGATATGCTGAATCTTTCTGAGGAGACTCCTCTGCCTGGAGACAGAAATTTCGGGTTTTTTGTGTTCCGGACTCTTTTGACAGAATTTATCCGGAAATCCTCAGGTGTGAAGGGCCGGTATCTGACCCAGGGGATAACCTGTTCTTCTCTGAAGCCTATGAGGGCCATTCCTTTCCGCAGGATCTATATGCTGGGGATGAATGAAAGTGATTTTCCGGGAGAAGATGAAGCCCTCAGCTTTGATCTTAAGGAAACAGTACCTCAGACCATCGATCTCTCCCGAAGGGGGGGGGACCGCTATGCCTTTCTGGAAACCATACTCTCTGCCCGGGAGAATTTGACCCTGTTTTATAAAAACAGGGATGCCCTGCGGGGAGAGGTCCTTCAGCCCTCGATTTTGATCAGTGAACTTCTGGATTATCTGAACCGGCGCTTTGATTTTTCTCATAGTGCCGAGGAATTCCTGATTCAGGAAGAATCCATTCATAATTTTGATCTTCGTTATTTTGATGGAACCGGCAGGAGTCCCTCTTTTAACCTGCTGGCTTTGGAAAGTGCGACTCTTCAAATGAATACCGCGTCGAAAGAGGAGGCCTCCTTTCATTTGAACCGGGTTAAGCCGTCGGAGGACCACCAGGAGGAAATCTCACTATCCATAGAGGATCTGCTTGCCTTTGTAAAAAATCCGGCGGCCTGGTATTTCAGGCGGGTATTAAAAATATATCCAGAAGAGGAGGAAAGCACAGAGCAGGAAAGCGGAGAAAGCCGGGAACTCGAATATCTGGACCGGTATGGATATTTTGACCAGAGACTGAAGACTCCCGAACTCCTTGCCGATTCCACCGAGCTTGATTTGTACCTGAAGGAACAGCAGCTCCGGGGAAATCTGCCCGACTCGGATATTCTGTTTCTGGAGCGGGAACGGCTGGAGCAGCGTCTGGAAGAGATGAGGGATCAATCCGAATCACGTCATCTGACTGAAGAGCTGCCAAACCTTCATGATCTCCTGATTGATCCGGAGAGGCAGAGTCGCCGCCAGGGACAGCCGTCCCTCCTGCCTCTGGAGAGTGTCGCCCTTTTAAGGCGGAACTGGAGTGACCGGGGAGAAGTCCGGCCTGTCTATCTCTGCGGAACACTTGATTGCCTCAGTGCCTCGGAAGATCGGGCAGACTGGAAAACCCTGGAATTTTGCGACTCGGGAGAACCGGGGCACCGGCACAGCTTGAAAGCTGCCTTGAAGTTCCTTGTCCTGTCCTGCCTCCATGAGAATCTCAAGGAAGTGCAGCTGATCAGAATCGGAAAACGGGATTATCCCCGGCTGACCTTCTCCAGTACCGGGGAAGAGGAGCCTCAGCGAGTCATTTTGGATAATCCGGCTTCCCGGCTGGATGCTCTCATCTCTCACTGCCTGAATCCCGGGGGGGAGGTCATTCCTCTTTACCCTGTTTTGGGGGAGGCTCTGGCAAAAGCTTTGACTGCGGATCCTCTGATAGATGATGCAGGACTCCTGCGGCTCTGGAAACAGAAATGGATGTTCGAGGCCGCCAATGACCGGGGAAGCCAGACCTTTCACCGCTGTGTCTACAGACAGAATTTTCTCAAGACTCCCCCCGATGTGGACCCCCATATCCTGAGGGAACTCCTTGATCTTCTCTACATTCCCCTGAGTCTGGCCGGTGAGAAAGGAAAAAAACGTGGACGATAAGATTTTTAATCCCGCAAAGACAGATCTGCTTCAGTCCATTCGCCTTGAGGCCTCGGCGGGAACCGGAAAAACATACAATCTGGAAAGGGTTGTGTGCGAACTGATCAGCCGCTATGGAATTCCCCTGGAATCTATCCTTGTTGTGACCTTTACCAACAAAGCCGCAAGAGAACTGCGGGACAGGATCAGGTCTCTTGTCAGCCAGAGGGCTGGCGAATTCTCCTCTTCTGCTCAGGACGACCTAGAGGGTTTTCAGCGGCTTCAGGCTGCTAAAAGGGATTTTGACAGGGCTTCAATTTATACCATTCATGGATTCTGCCAGCATGTTCTGAAAACATGGCCTTTTGAGTCGTCCTCTTCTTTTACACAGGAATTCTTGACCGATCATTCCCTGGTGGAAGAGGGGGTGGATGAGGTCCTCTACAGGCAATTCCGGGGGATTCCCGATCATAAAAAAGACCTGATCCGCAGCTATTTTTCTAATGGTCTGGAAGACAGTGTCCAGGGCCTCGTCAGGGATGTGGTCCGGACCATGGACGAAGACGATGTGATCTGCATTCCCTCGGATGAGCAGATGCGCCGGGTCCGGGATGAGACCGAGGGTTTTGCCCGGGGAGAAGGTGCTATTCGCAGGGCTCTGGAAGAACTACTTCCCTTTGCTCCCGGGGAAGAGCGCATTAAGAGTATTCTCAAAGAGATGAATACCGGTCAGAGGCCGCCGACTCCCGGGAATATCTCTGCCGTCTGGGAGCATCTGCTTCCAGGAGACAGTCTGTTCCGTTGGCTGGAAAAGTTCTTTGACCCCAAGGCGAACCAGGCCAAATACCTGACGCTCCTCACAGAAGAGACACTGCTGGCAAAGAGTAAGTCTGACCGATCCCTGTCGGATCTGAGCCGCCAGGAAGATGCCGATCTGATCCGCTGTGTGAATGCCTTGTTTGAGGCGTTGGAGCCTTTGCTTGTTCCGGGAAAACCCGAACATACCCTCTATTTCAAGACCCTCTCCTATAGCTTCCTCAAAGAGATCGTGGATTCTGCCCTGCCCCTCATTCAGGAGAAGAAGGCTCTCCGGGGAGCCCGGGATTTTTCCGATCTGATCCGGGTTCTTTCAGACCTTCTGGAAGAGGCTCCCGAGGGGCCCCTGGCCAAGGTTCTCAGGAGGCAGTACCGGGTGGTTCTTGTGGATGAGTTTCAGGATACCGACCGGCGTCAATGGTCTATTTTTCAGACTCTCTTTGACCGGCCGGATCATAATTTTTTCCTGATAGGAGACCCCAAGCAGTCTATCTATGGGTTTCGCGGCGCCGATCTGACGGTGTATTTTGAGGCCTGTGATACCGTCCCGAAGGATCAGCGTTTTTCACTCACCACAAACTACCGTTCCCGTCCTCCCCTGGTTGAGGCCTGTAATTTTCTTTTTTCCCGTCTCTTTGCTCTGAATGTTCCAGGGTTCCGGGCTGTTCCTTTTGAATCAGTGACCGCCGGTAACGAGGAGGCTCCCACTCCGGTTTTTCCGGATGGACAGACCGCTGCCGCTCTGCAATTCTGTGAAATTTCACTGGACCTGGATAAACCTCTGGCCCGAAAGGATGACCTGAAAGAAGCCTGGATGGTCAGGACCGCCGCTGAGATCGGGAACCTTCTCTCCGGTTCCATCACATTGAAGAGGGGAGAGCAGAAAAACCCGGTACTTTCCGGTGATATAGCCATCCTGTTGGAGAAAAATCAGGACTGTGAAACCATGCAGACTCTGTTGGGCAGCCGGGGCATCTCTTCGGTTATTTTTTCCGAGCGGAAAATCATGGAAACCGAAGAAGCCAGAGTTTTCGGCCTGATTCTCAGAGCCCTGGCACATCCCGGCGGCAGCAGCGCCCCGGGAGCCCTGCTGTTGTCGTCGGCATTTGCCTTGACGACAACAGAACTTCAGGTTCTGAGAGAAAGTGAAGAGTATGAGCAGTTTCTCCTTTTTCTGAGAGATGCCCAGATGCTCTGTGATCAGGGACAGCTCATCAAGGTATTCCGCCAATTTTTTGAAGTGGAAATACCCCTGCCCTTTATGAAGGGAAAAGGTTCCTGGAGGAATCGGCTTCTCCTGGAAAGCCAGGGGAAAAGAGGCTGCACCAATTTGACACATCTGGCGGAACTCTTCCATTTTGAACAGCGGCAGAGGGGCCTGGATACGAGGGAGCTTCATGATTTTTATCTCTCCCAGCTCAAGGATCCTCAGGGAGATGAGGAGCGGCAGGTCCGCCTTGACCAGGACGGTCAGGCCGTACAGATCCTGACCCACCATTCCAGCAAGGGCCTTGAGTTTCCCATTGTCTTCTTTTTTGGCGCCATGTCTAACGGGACCATGCCCAACCCGGGCAGTCTCAGTTATTACTGGGAAGACAAGAGGTATAAGGACTACCTGGTGAGTTCTGAAAGCATCAAGAAAGCGGCTCTTTCTGACTGGGAAGAGCGGAAAAGGCTCTACTATGTGTCGTTGACCAGGGCTTCCGTCCTTCTGTATATGCCCTGGTTCCCCCAGAGCGACTTCTATTATCTGACCTCAATCTATGCGTCTCTGGTGGGTGAGGCTCTGTTTCAAGTCGAGGATGAATTGCTCGACGCTTCCTCACTTCAGGACATGTGGCCCTTTCATAGCCACTGTGCCTTTGCCGCGTCAAAAAGAACAGCGGGGGATCTGAAGAGGGAAGTGAATGCGAGGCTGGGAGAGGGCCTCCGCTCTCTGGCCTCCTCCCATCCGGATCTGTTTGCCCTCAGTACCGACATGCCTGACTCTTTTGTGATTGAACCGGCCATGAGGGAGCTACCCGTTCTCAAGGCAGCCCGGGTGAATACAGGGATTCCCTTCAGCCGCCGGGTCATTCCGGTGGTCAGTTTCTCCTCTCTTTCCTCGGATGCGCATATTGAGGCATCTCCCGGTGAGGATCAGGACCGGGACAAGCAGGATGAGAGCATCGATTCCCAGATCCTTCCAGGGGCTCTCGGGCTCACAAGGGGCGCCTGTTTCGGGAATCTCGTTCACTGTATTCTGGAAGAAATGGGCTATACCCTGGCCGCCATGAGTCTGGAGGAGTGGATGGAGTCGGGACTGTTCGGTCCTTCAGAGGCCCTTCTTTTCCTGGAAGAACGGGCCCTGCGCTTCTTTGATCAGAACTGGTGGAAAGAACAGGGACCCGCCCTCTCTACCATGATTCATGCTGTATTGAACAGTCCTCTGGGAGAGGTCGGTTCACTGAAAGAACTCTCCCCTTCCCAGAGAAAACACGAACTCGAATTTCTCCTTTCCACAGACAAGGGGAGCCGAATCAGCAAGAATGACTGGTCTGCTCTGTTGAACAAGGGGTATTTGAAGGGCTTTATCGACCTGATCTTCGAAAAGGATGGACGACTCTATATCGCTGACTGGAAGACCACGGTTCCTCCCGGCAGGGGTGCCCTCTCGGACTACAGCCCCGAGAATCTGGAAAAGACCATGATGCTCCACCGCTATGATCTTCAGGCCTGGATTTATGCCTTTGCTTTGAGACGTTATATGCTTTCCATCGATCCTGCATTCTCCTATGAGAGAGATTTTGGCGGGATCTACTATTTCTTTGTTCGCGGAATGGGGTCTGACGGGAAAAAAGGTGTTTATTTTCAAAGACCCGGGGAAGAAGATGTTCTGAATCTACTCAAGGAGGCTGAAAGATGAACCGGTGCAGGTCTAGAGGCATACTGCGGTTTCTGGAGTTGAAATCCATCCGTGAAAGTCCTCCCGCTGAGTTGATGAAAAGACTGACTCCCCTGAAGGAGGGGGAACGTTTTCCCCTGTCTGCCATGATGACCGGGGCCGAGGCTCTCTGGATTCAGAGCGCCGAGCATATGGTCAATAAATATGCAGACAGCCGCAAAGAAGAATTACGGTGGCTTCTTCTCTATTTTCTCGAGCTAACCTCTCAGGGGCATATCCGAATCTCCTCTGAAGATATCCGGGAGGATCTGCCCCTGTGGGGAGGACACTGTTTTTCCGGGGCCCCCCAGATATTTGAAAACCTGAGAGTCCTTGTTAGAGAGAACCCCCGCCTGTTTTCTCCTCTTCATGAAGATCTGAAAGATTCTTCCCGAGTTGAAGGGAGCCGGGCCATCCTCTATGCAACCGACCTGTCCTGCTTTTACCTGCTGAAGAAAAGACGTTTTGAACAGCAGTTTCTGGTCCTTCTGAAAAATATCAGCGGCAATGAAGGAAACATCCTCATCTCTCAGGATTTCGAGTCACATATGAGTCAAGCCTATGCCCGGATAAAGGATTCTCCAGAATATATCGTGACCGAAGACACCCTGAAGGCCGCCCTTATGGTGGGACGGTCCAGACTTTCTGTCATCACAGGCGGACCGGGGACCGGGAAGACCACCATTCTGGCAGGACTCCTGCGTCTGTTCCTGAAAGCTTCACAAAAGGAGTCTCCTGCCCTGCCGGAGATCAGGCTCTGCGCTCCCACCGGGCGGGCGGCTAAGAGGATGATGGAAAGCATGGAAGGTCTGATGCAGGACAGCCTCCTGGGTGAGGCATTTTCCCACCCGGCTGAAACCATTCATAAACTGCTGGGTCTGAAGCCTGGATCTCCTGCCCTCTTTGATGAGAAGAGAACCCTCAAGGCAGATCTCATCATAGTGGATGAAGCATCCATGGTGGATTTAAACCTGATGACCGCTCTCTTAAGGGCCATGAAGGCAGAGGCCAGGCTTGTGCTGGTAGGCGACCGTGATCAGCTTCCTTCTGTCGAGTCGGGGGCTCTTCTGTCGGATCTGCTCTTTGAGATGGAAAAGCCGGGACACAGGCTGTCCGGGAGGGTCCTTTCGCTTTCCAAGGTTCATAGAAACAGCGGGGCCATTCTGGAATCTTCACGGATGGTCATCCAGGGGGATTCCCCTGCCTTTCTGGATTATCTGAAACAGCCCGGGAGAAACATCTCCTCAGACACGGGAGAAAAGGGCTGGCTCCATTATGGACTCATGCCCTCCTACAAAGATCTTCTAAACGAATTAGCTTCCGATTTCAGAGCATTGAAGGTTCCATTCGGCGGATCGGGTTTTAGATGCCTGTCCCATGACTGGAGAGAGAAAACCAGTGAAATAGCCCCCTATTTCAGCCTCTACAGAGAACGGATTATACTCAGTCCGACCCGGAAGGGCCTCTTCGGGACGGTTACACTGAACAGGGGATTGAATGAAATTCTGGGCGGATCTCCAGACAACCATTATCATGGCCAGCCCGTGATGGTGACCCGGAACGATTATGAGCGTTCTCTCTTTAATGGAGACAGGGGGGTCGTCCTCCGCTTTTCTGACGGTCTCTTTGCTTTCTTTGAAGACCTGAATACAGACTACCGCTGCTTTCCCCTTCTCCTGTTGGAAAACAGAGAGACTTCCTATGCTCTGACCATCCATAAGAGCCAGGGTTCGGAATACAATCGGGTTCATATTCTGATGCCTGAGGGAGCGGAGCGTCTGATCTCCCGTGAGATTTTATACACTGGGATTACCAGGGCCCGGGAGGGAGTGAGTCTATACGGAAGTGAAGAGATCATCCGTCTCTGTCTGTCCAGGGGAGTGAGGCGATTGTCGGGCATCAGGGATTTTATGCAGAGTTCCTGAGGGGCAGGGAGTTCAGGACCTGACAAAATGGCAACGATTATGGTACTATGCTGCGTCGGGACTGTCTGTTAAGAGGCGGTCTGCAAGGAGTACCAAATGGCAGAATGCCCATGCGGCAGCGGATCGGAATACGAAAAATGCTGCTCTCTCTATATCAAGGATGGAATCCCCGTCCCTACAGCCGAAAAACTGATGCGGGCCCGCTATTCCGCCTATGCTCTTGGCGAAGTTGATTTTATCATGTCCACTCATGAGGTCGAAGCAAAAGACCTGGCGGAATCCAGGAAAGCAACAGAAGACTGGTCAAAAGGTTCGGACTGGCAGGGATTGGAAATTCTCAAAACCAGTAAAGGCGGAGAGGATGACGAGAAGGGTACGGTTGAGTTCAAAGCCCACTATATGATTGACAGGGCGCGGTATACTCACCACGAAATTAGCAATTTTGAACGGAAAAATGGAAAATGGCTCTTTGTGGAAGGTCAGGAAATCAATAAACCCGTACACCGTGAAGAGCCGAAAATAAGCAGAAATGCACCCTGTCCCTGCGGCAGCGGTAAAAAATACAAGAAGTGTTGCGGCTAAGCCGCAACCATGACGTGGTTTGATCCTCCCCCTATGACTTTGTTTGGAATCGTCGAGGCGTATGGTTGCGGCTAATGTTGCCGCATCTACGTCGTGGTTTGATCTATCCGTTATGGAT
>NZ_JAQIBL010000333.1 GCF_027859075.1 Oceanispirochaeta sp.
GGAGGGAGCTACGATCCGGGAGATTCGGTGACACTGTTGATGAAGGGTATATCAGTCGGCCTCAGCGGCAGCTTTGCCTTTTGAAATCGGAAGAGTGATTTCTTTCAGAAATTCGAGCCATTTATAGGCAGAGTCACGGGGAGTCGCAAAGTGAAAGCGGTAGAGAACTTTCTCATGATAAAATTCAAGCTTCTGCTGTTTAAATATACTCACCGCCTCTATCTCGCCCAGAGGAAAGATCATGGGCTCGCCCTTGAAGGGTACAAATTCGAGTCGGTCCTGCCAGAGTTGAAGGTCACCCTGACAAAGTGGCTTCAGAGGGACAAGTCCTATTCCGGTCAGTATGGTCAGATTTTCGTTTGATAACAGGGGCTTTTCGGGCCGGAGCAGAGTCCGATATTCACGGACCATCCGGACCGTCTGATCCTGCTGCCAGTGATTCCACTGAGAGAGACTTTGAAATGGAAAATTATCATCCGCAGGAAATTCTCCATATTCATCGATGCTAAAGGTCCAGTGGCAACTCTGGCATTCAACGGAGTTCCCCTCCGATTTTAAGGCATCCAGAGTATTGCACTTTGGACAGAGATAAGTAAACAGTTCCAGGGATTCCGCCCTTTTACTGCTTTCCAATAGAACAGGGTTTTCCTTCTGAAATTGAAAATCATCATGAAAGATTCCCGATTGAAGTCTCTCTCCCAGTTCCTCCACAGAAAGCTGTTTGATCTCTTCTTTAGTAAAGAGAATCTTTGCTTCCAGAATAATACGGCTCCGGCGGAGGTTTTTTGTCCAGACCCAGCGGGGTTGTGTCATATACCCCCCCTTGATGATGACTGCCAAAACAGGCACTTTCAGAAGCTTGATCAGTTTGGGTGTTGCCGGTATCAGGGGCTGGTTCAATCCATCCCAGCTGGTCTGCCCCTCGGGATAAACCGCCACGACACCGCCCTCTCTTATTTTTTTATGGATGATACGAACCGAATCCAGATCGGACATCCCCTTGGTTTTAGGTATCGTCTGGGTATGAAGCATAGCCCATCTGACAAAGGGGTGTCTGAAAACTGCATCATTGGCGACCCAGTGTATATGATGTTTCTGGTTGGAAGAGATGATGACAGGATCAAAATTGGTAACATGATTCCCAACAAGCAGGAAAGGAGGGTTCATGGTCTTCATGAGTTCCCAGTTTTCAAATTGAACATTCAGTCTTTTGTTAAAAAGGACTCTGCCGATGAAACAGCCGAAATGCCAGATAAACCAGCCGATGCCCCCCGGTTTGCCGTCTCGGATCTTCAGATCTTTCCTCATGTTGTACCCTCAGAATACTTTTTTGAACTGTATAACTAAAGCATATGGAAGGGTGATCCGGGTGGTCAAGGCAAATTCACGAATTAAGGGGCTATAATAAGAAATCTTAACAAACCAGTCTTTTCATGGTCCTGCTCTCCTTAACCACAAAATGATCTGATCAATCAGCTTTTTCCCGGAAGAGGGCCATCAACTCGGGCTGTTGCCTTTCGTAGCGGTCCAGAGCCTGGGTACCGGCAGGATTGATCCTGTAGAGTCCCCGGCTGACCCTGTCAAACCAGCCATAGTGATTCTGAGCCAGGATGGGCTGAACTTTATCGGGCCGGGCACTCCAGGATTTAAGCGCCCGGGGAGAGGAATCCCCTTTTTCACTTAACAAAAAAGCGATCCGGATGGCTTCCTGTTTATAGGCGCTGATCCTTTCTTCTGTAGTGGGAATACCGCCCTTATGGAATTCTCCATATCGGCCATCCACTTCTCTGAGAATAGCCGCCTGTTTACGCCGTCTCATTCTTTTTTCATAAGGCTGAGGGTGCAGAACAATTTCAACCTTGATCTTTGTCTTCATAAATCGGACAAGGATCAGTCCGACCTCCAGTTTTCTCAGCAGGTTTTTCAACCCTCGGGCCTTGGGAAGGTTTTTTTTTCCAGGAGGAAGAGGAACAGCGATATAGACAGAATCGCTGATATCCTTTCTCCGGGCGGCCTGAATGAGCAGATCCACAGAGACCCTGGTCTTCAATTCAACAATAACCATCTCGTCCTCTTTGAGAGCCACAAGGTCGCACTCATGGACCTCCCCCCCGATGGTGTATCCCTGATGCTGGAGGTATTGTTTCAGAGGATCGTAGAGATCCGATTCTTTAATTATCATCCCGTCTTTTCTTCTTCCTGCGGGTTGCCAGGCTTCCAAATCCACCCAGAATGGCCATATAGAACCCGAAGTCATACCAGAATCCGGTATTATAAACTTCATAAATCCTTATATTTTCGGTGAATATACTGACAATAAGAGACAGGGGTGCCATCCAGCCATGCCAGATACCCCAGAGGAAATTCGCAGGAGCAACAACATTGGCTCTACCGTCCCCGGGCAGACATCCAGTCAGAGTCATCATAATGATACCGAGAATACAGATCTGTCCTATTTTTTTCATTGAATCCCTCCCAATTTCCTGTTTATTATACAACACAAGACAATCTGATTTTTGTCGGAACAGGGACTCTTTTTCAAAACATTTCCAACTGCGCCGGCTTTTCATATCCAGACTTGCAGGCTCTGATGATTCATGCAAAATGCCCGACCTCCTGTAATAAAAATTCGATACTGAACCCTCTACTAGAATATCACGCCTGGTTTATGTGAAACAGTCTGACAAAATATTTACAGGGGACTGGATGTGACAGAGGCCTTTCAAGTAATATTAAGGGTATGGATAAATTATTGAACGGCGTCGTTGAATTCAGAAAAAAGGATTTTGAAGATCACAGAATCTTATTCCGGAATCTGAAGGAAGAGCAGAAACCCCACACCCTCTTTATCGGCTGTTGTGATTCCCGGATCGTCCCGGCCCTGATCACAAAAACCCTTCCAGGCGAGCTGTTTATCATCAGAAACATAGCCAATATGGTCCCCCCCTACCGCCTTGCTGATGAATATCTAGCCACCACATCGGCCATCGAGTATGCCGTTCAGGCTCTTGATGTTGAAAACATTGTAGTCTGCGGGCATAGCAACTGCGGCGGCTGCGGATCCTTATATGATGAACCCTCGAAAGAAAGACTGCCTCATACCAGCAAATGGATGGAACTGGCTTCTGCGGTCAAAGAAAAAGTCGAGCAGCAGCTCCCCGACCACGATCCTCTCGCCCGGGAATGGCTGACAGAACAGACCAATGTGGTGGAACAGATGAAGCACCTTCTCACCTACCCCTTTATTGAAAATAAATTCAAAACGGGACGGCTGAAGATCATGGGTTGGTATTACATAATTGAAACCGGGGAAGTATTCAGTTACCACAAGGAAGAAAACTGCTTTACTCTTATGAATTAGATTCTTTGTTGATGAATATCAATTCATCATTGATTAATCAGGACTTTTCATTTTCGATCAATCCGATAGCAATGGCTCCTTTACCTGAATGCATTCCCACAATGGGTGAGATATCAGTAATGTAATCTGCTTCCAGGCCCGTTATCTTTTGAACCAGTCCGGCAAAAACACGAGCCCCCTTTATATCCCCGGCATGGACAATGACAAAACGTTCTATCCCGTTTTTCTTCATTGTTTTTTGTATCAGTAATGATATTTTTTTCAATAAGCCTCTTCTGCTGAATGCTTTATCAAAGGCCATCCCCTTACCAGTTTCATCAAGAGACACAATGGGTTTCAGGTTGAGGGTGCGGGCAATCAGTCCTGTCAGAGGACTGATTCGCCCTCCTTTGACCATGAATTTTAAGGTATTTACACTGACAAATATTCTGGTTCGTTTTTTTAATCTTTCAGCCATGAGAGCTAATTCATCCAGATTTTTACCCTCAGAGGCAGCTTTTGCTATTTCAACAACCAGCAGCCCCTGAGCAGCGGAATTCAAACAGCTATCTATAACATAGATTTTCTTTTTGCCTTCATTGTATGGTTTTGCAGCATTGGAGATCTGCTGCCAGGTTCCGCTGAGGGCTTTAGCAACGGGTATGACAATAATCCCATCGTAATGATCCATCAAAGACTGAAGAATCCCATCAATAAAAGATTGATCAGGCAATGAACTTCCCGGAAAAGATTTCCGAACCTCCTGCTGCCTGTAAAACTCCTCCGGAGTGATGGTCAGGCGGTCAAGATACTCATCATCATCCCATATGAGATTAAGATTTATCACATGAATCTTATAGGCATCTAAGATCTCCAGGGGAATATCGGCAATTGAATCTGTCAATACAGCAATTCTTTCAGGCCCGGTCATCTGCTCCTGTCTGACCATGTCTTCTACTTTTTGTTTCAGTATATTGCCATGAGGAGTTAGTACTCCCACGATTTCATGCGGTTCATTCGTGTGAATATGAATACGATACCGATGACGTCCCTGGCTGACGATGATCGAATCTCCCCATTCTTTGATTGCAGACTTAATTTCATCGGGAGACAGATTCGGGTTTTCAATTAAAAGTTCGGTACAATAACGATTTTTGATACCCCTTTGCATATTATACATATGATTGTCCGAAGATTTTCCGGAGGATAATGTATCCTGAACATTTATTTTTTTTCTTTTATGATTAGAAGTCAAACCGGAGACATTCATTTGTTCAATTCCTTCCAGGAATCTGACAAATCCTAAGGCTCCAGCATCAACAACACCATTCTCTTTAAGAATTTCAAGCTGTTCCGGGGTCTTTGAGAGGGCGACTTGTGCGGCTTCAAAACCTCTGCGAAGTATGTCCTGAAATGGAATTCCCAATTGACTGGCTTTTCCGATCTCAGCAGCCCAGACAGAAAGAACAGTCAGCAGCGTGCCTTCCTGTGGCAGGTCTACGGCCTTATAAGCGTAGTCCACCGATTGCAGGACAGCGTCACCAAATGCAATGCTGTCAATATCCCGCTTTTTATCCAGTGTGATTGCTAATCCATTTATAAATTGTGATACAATCATGCCTGAATTTCCCCGGGCCCCTTCCAATGAAAGGTCGGCAATAATATTTAAAACAGCAGATACCGATCGGGATGAGACCATTCCGTTTGCTATGGTTCGAAAGGTTCTAACCATATTATTTCCAGTGTCACCATCGGGTACTGGAAAAACATTGATATCATTTATATGTTTCCTGTGATGTGAAAGATTTATATATCCGGAAAGAAATCCATGGTAAATCTGATATCCTGTAAGTATGTGTTTTTTCATGTGAAAGCTCCTATCAGTACTAAAATGGCGATGAAATAGAGTGCCCGGAAATAGTATTGGCCTGCCTGACAGCATCATCCAGAGAAATTGAAACAGCCCTGACTTTTTCAAATTCATTGCATAAATCCAAATCTGCAGCAGCGCCGCTGATAATAATATTAAAATCCAGTTTCTGAAGCTGATCCAGTATTTCCAGATTCACCTTCAAAGCATTTCTATGTTTCTCCATAGTGATGGAATAACATAGAATTGATGGTTTTAATTCCTGGATCATTGTCAAAAGGTCAGACATAGGAACCTGAGTACCCAGATTGATAACCTGCCATCCCTGTTCTCTCAGGATAAAAGAATTCATAAGCAAACCGAATTCATGTTCCTCACCTGGAGCGCAAAGACCAATCCATGTGTTCTTTTTAGAAATGTCAGTTTCATAAGGGAGATCTGCTGCCATCAGAATGATGAGTTCTCTTATTCTTCCACTGATTAAATGTTCCTGAGCAACACTCAGGTTTCCCGCAGACCATTCTTTCCCAGTCATTTCCAAAAGAGGAATTATGATTTTTTCATATATATCAAGAAGGTTGTAATCAAATCGTATCTTCCACTGATATATCTTTATCAAAACAGTCTTCATATCCTTCTGAATCTGTTTAAACAGTTCTATCACCGTAAAAGGATCATCAGGATTTTCAGAGTTTTGATTCAGATTGATTGAAAGCAGAAGATCCATCGAAACATTGAGGGCCTCGGAGAGATTCCGAAGTTGCGTTTCACCGGGAAATCGTTCTCCTCTTTCATAATTAGCAATAGCGACCTGACCGACACCGGCAAGTTCACCTAAACGAGCCTGAGTGTATCCCCGTTGCTTTCTGAAGAATTTTAATATTGTCCCGAATTTCTGTTCATTCACAGCTATAAATATATCTTATTGATATAATATTTCAAGTTAAATTTGCTTTTATATCAACAATGTTTTATAAATAC
>NZ_JAQIBL010000334.1 GCF_027859075.1 Oceanispirochaeta sp.
ATTTCCGGGGATTCTATTTTCCTTCAATTAAGCGGAAAGAGTGAAGGTTTTCTTGATAAAACAGAGATGACGGATAAAGAGGGCAACCTCACTGTTAAAGAGGGAGATACAATAAAGGTTTTCTTTCTCGAAGCAAAAAATGGAGAGATGCATTTTACTACCAGAATCAGCGGCGACAAGGCTGGACAGGCTGTTCTGCAGAATGCTTTTGAAAACAGTATTCCCGTTGAAGGGACTGTTGAAAAAGAGATAAAAGGCGGGTTTGAGATTAAAATTGGTGATTCCCGAGCTTTTTGTCCCTTTTCCCAGATGGGTCAGAAACGTGTTGAAAAACCTGAGTCATATATTGGACAGCATCTGACCTTTAAAATTCTGGAACATAGTGAAAATGGGCGCAATATCCTTGTTTCAAACAGAGCCATATTGGAAGAAGAGCGTCAAAAGCAGATTGAGATCCTGAAAAAAATCTGGAAGGAAAATATGGTAGTGAAAGGGACAATCACCTTAGTACAGGATTTTGGTGCTTTTGTTGATATCAGCGGTGTACAGGCTCTCCTACCGATTTCAGAAATCAGCAGAAGTCGAGTGGAAGATATCCATAAAACCCTTTCTGTCGGCCAGGAGATTGAGGCTGCCATACTAAAGCTGGACTGGAAAAATGAGCGTATCTCTTTGAGCCTGAAATCGCTGCTTTCTGATCCCTGGGATAAGGCGTTAAGCAAGTATAAAATTGGAACAAAACACAAGGGTGAAGTCGTTCGTATGACCGACTTTGGTGCCTTTGTATCCCTGGAACCGGGACTGGACGGACTCGTTCATATCTCTGAACTTGAAAGTGATACCAGAGATAATGAACCTTCTGATATTTTGAAACAGGGACAAAGCCTGACTGTTCTGATCAACAGCATAGATGTTGAGAGTAAAAGAATCTCCTTAAAGCCTGTGTCATCGATTCAGGAAGATGCGGCTTTTAAGAAATATCTTGAACCCGAAACCGATACATATAATCCTTTTGCCGCCCTATTAGGCGAGAAGAAAAAATCTAAGAAGAAATAGTGGGTTTTAACCTCAATTTCAGTTCTCACACCTGCTTACAGCCCATTATGGATGGGGTGTAAGCGGGTTTTTCATACTTCAGGGATACTTGTAACCGGCAGTGGGAACAGTCAGTATCAATTGGGGATTGAGGGGATCTTCTTCAATTTTTTTTCTCAATTGAGATATAAACTGATCGAGGGATCGAGAGTTCGGCAGGTATTCCATACCCCAGCCGCAATCATACAATTGATCTCTGCTCAGAACTCTGCCTTTGTTCTTATGGAAATAGTGGATTAATTTCATCTCTCTTGGTGAAAACTCAATTTCTTTCTCATTGATGATTCCCTGTAATTTGTCGGGATTCATGTGGATCTGTCCGAAAAGGAATTCATCTTTTTCTGCTTCCATTTCGGGTAAGGCTCTTCGTAATATGGCTTTTACCCTGGCGATCACTTCTCTGACACCGAAGGGTTTGACTATATAATCATCCGCTCCCAGTTCGAGGCCGACCACTCTATCAATTTCTTCTGTCTTGGCGCTAATAAAAATAATCGGAATCTTTTTATTCACCTTTCTGATTTTTTTACATAAGTCATATCCATTGAGCAGAGGCATCATTATATCAAGACAGAGAAGGTCTGGTTTCTCTGACAGGAAGATTTGATATGCTTCCTCTCCGTGTTCAGCGCAGACTGTCTCATACCCTTCACCCCTGAGGATTTCCTGGAGTCCAGCTCTCGTGTACAGATCATCTTCTGCAATCAGTATTTTCAATTGTTGTCTTCCTTTAGGGGAATTGTCAGCGAAAAGCAGCATCCCTTCTGAGATTCTTCCAGCTTCAGTGAGGCTCCCGATTCCCGGGCCAGTGTGCAGGCTATGGACAGGCCGATTCCTGTTCCGGAACTGCTTTGGGATAGAGAATTATCGATGCGGTAAAAGGGTTTGAATATATGGATCTTTTCAGAGTCTTCGATGCCGGGTCCCCTGTCTCTAATGAAAACAGTGCAGGTTTCATCATTCAGTTTTGTCTGAATACCCAGATATTTGCCGGAGGCACCATATTTAACAGCGTTGCTGATAATATTGACCAGTATCTGCTCCACCATGTCCCGGTCGGTCTCTATCAGGGGGAGCTCCATTTCTTCATATTCATATTCCATTGAGTGCTTTTCTAATAAAGGTTTGAACTTCCCCAGAACTTCATTGATCAGTTCGCCCAGATTTACTTTTTCAATCTGTCTTTTCAGTTCTCCCCGTTCTCCGCGGCTGAAAGTCAGAACATTATTAATCATCCTCCCCAGTCTGCTTCCTTCATTCACTATGACATTGAGGTAACTCAGTTCCCGGGGATCCGTCAGCAGATTCTGCAGCAATTCTGAATACAGTCTTATGTTGGTCAGGGGTGTTTTGAGTTCGTGGGAAACCTGATTTACAAAGCTCACCTGATTCTGTGCCGTTTTCATCTCTCTTGTGTTTTCCCTGTAAAAATAGATAGCCATTATAAATATGATAAGGGTAAGCAGGGCTAATCCCGGAATCAAATAGAAGGCACTCAGGTCCGTTCCGTTCCCTAAGAGGCTCCTGATATTGAAATAATAGAATAAGCGCCATGAACCAAGGGGTTCTTTCAGAGAGTACTCTCTGAGCGGCTGGGCAGATTCTTCTATTTGATATTCTCCCCATTGATAGAGAACATCCCCTCTGGCATCAGTCAATTGTATTCTAAAGCTGTCATCCCTTCCTGTGGATACAGGCAGAACATTGATCAGCTGTGAAATCAACGCATAGCGCTCCAGCAGGAATCCTTTGAGAGTCTTGTCCTCAAGGGTATAATAAATAAAATTGATGCCATCTCCCATAAACCAGGTGTACCAGTGAGACTGAATCATTTTGTCTTCAGACTGAGAAAATCCAGCTCTTAAACCGGCTGCAAGATCTATATTTTCGGCTTCTTTCAAAAATTCTTCTTCTCTCCGGCTGACATCTCCCTGTATATCGGGAAAGAGAAAGGTATTGGCTTCATCTATGATAAAAGCCTGTTTGACCAGCCGTCTCATATTCATGTCGGTTCTCAGTTCCTGAGCAGGCCGGGAAGGATCAAGAGCCGCCATATCCAGGTCTCCTTCGACCTGGATTAAACGGTTTTGTAGTAATCTGGCATTGCTGAGAAGGATGTTAGAGGCTTCCTCTTTGTATTTTTCCAGCCTCTGGGATTTATTCTCTTTATAAGTATAAACAGCCATCACCGTCATGACGGTGATGGGCATAAATATAATGAGAATGAATATAAAAAGAAGTTTTTTCTTCACATGTCACCCTATAGACACTCTCGCGCATTTCATTCAGAAATCCCTGTCGTTCATGATAAAAAGGGACCCAATACTCTGTGTTTCCCTTTTTATCATCTTTTAAACATTCAGTTCTCAATAACTCTGCTGATTCTGCACTTCAAACTGATCATCTTTCATTTTCTTTCTGGTGGCATTCCATTGTTCTTCATCGGCAATGGATTCTGCATCGTCTTCATACTCCGCTCCAAATCCAGCTAATGCGGGGGCTTCCAGAATTTCTGCCTGTTCCATCAGGTAGTCCGAACTGGCATTCAGCACAGCCTGAGCCTCTGCAATATTTCCGGCATCTCTTAAACGCAGGGCCTCTTCACTCTTTTCTGCTGCAATCTGAGTCACAACAGACACCATCGTTTCTTTATCAATATTTTCTTCTATAAGGTCTCTATTTCTTGTAAAAGTAATGAACCCTGATCCCGAAAGTGTTTCCTTTTTTCTGCTGACCATATTGCTGTAACTCAACTCTACATCGGCTATTCCCACAGATTCTCCTTCGCGGAAAGGATCAACTTCCACTTCCAGCAGAAAGTATTTTTCCTGATTGCTGTACAGCTGATTCAAGGAAGTATAAACATTCTTTCCAATGACATCAGCTTCTCTGCCTAGAATCCTGATGGGATGAATTCCCTCTTTACAGTTAATTTCAATGGTAACATCCTGAGCGACTACAGAGAGAATATCACCAAACTCATATTCAAAGATTCTGGTCAAATCTCTGGAGTTTTCAACAAACGCGTGGTTTCCGTCACTGCTTTGTGCTAAACGTACCATAAGATCTTCATTATATCCCAATCCAAGACCAATGGTTGTCACAGAAATTCCGATTCTTTTTAAAGAAGCTCCCAATTCTCCCAGGGCTGTCGGGCTCTCCGGTCCGACATTCGCCAGTCCGTCAGAAAGCAGTATGACCCGGTTTACCTTGTTTCGATTCAGGAATTTTTCCAGTTCATCCGCCCCTTTGCTGACTCCGGCAAAGAGGGCCGTATTCCCCCCGGATTGAATCGAGGCAATTTTTCTCTTGATACTGAGTTTATCACTCACTTTCGTCGCAGGCAGGAGAACATCGACGGAGTCTGAATAGGTGACGATCGATAGAATATCATTTTCATTTAGAATGTCGACTGCCAGCATGGCGGCGTCCATGGCTTTTACAATCTTATCACCATCCATGGAACCCGATTTGTCCAGAACAATGGCAATATTGGAGGCCGTTCTCTCTTCATTGTCTGCCCGTTCAAATCCAGTTAAGCCGACTTTGATATAGGTTTTTTGATTTTCCTCTGCAAAAAGCCAAGTATTGGTGACCGATACATCGAGCTTTACGGTTTGAGCCTGCAATTGGATTCCTGTTGAACAGATCATAAGAAGCATAAGTCCCTGTATTTTTTTGGAAGATTTCATTTTTCCTCCCTCCCTCATAAATATGAATATACTCCTGATTCTATCCTTCAATAGAGTCTGATTGTTCAGCGGACTGTAAGAGCTTTGTAAGGAATTTGTAAGGTTCCGCCTCACCGGGCAGCTTTTTTTATTGTTCCGATTTTATTTCTTTATCCCGGCAAATTCATCTGCTATCATAAACTATGGCACATCATACATTAAAAAACAGCTACTCCAGTTTATCAGACCGTTTGAACCGGTTTCCTCAAGGGGCACCTCCCTCTGACCTGCTGTTCAAAATCCTCAGCATTCTTTTTACAGAGAAAGAGGCGGAACTGGTTTCGACCCTTCCCATTAAACCTTTTACCCTTGAAAAAGCATCCCGCATCTGGAAAATGGATCTCAATTCCACCCAGAAGGTCCTGGATAGTCTGGCGGATAAAGCAATCCTGGTGGATGTGGAGAGAAATGGTGCTTCCGTATATACTCTTCCTCCGCCTATGGCTGGTTTTTTTGAATTTTCTCTCATGCGTTATACCAAAGACATTGATCAGAAAACCCTGTCAGAGCTGTTTTATCAATACTTGAATGTAGAAGAGGATTTCGTCAGAGAGCTGTTTACTCTTGGTGAAACCCAGTTGGGCAGAACTTTTGTGAATGAACCGGCCCTCAGCGCTGATGATGCGCTGATGATTCTGGATTATGAAAGAGCGTCTGAAGTGATTCAGACTGCCAGTCATATGGGGGTGGGAATCTGCTACTGCCGGCACAAAATGCACCATATGGACAAAGCCTGTGATGCGCCCCTGGATATCTGTATGACTTTTAATGGTTCTGCCGAGTCCCTTATCAAACATGGCTTTGCCCGGTCGGTTGATAAATCGGAAGGTATGGATCTGCTGCAGCAGGCCTACCAGGAGAATCTTGTTCAATTCGGTGAAAATGTGCGGGAGAGGGTCAACTTTATCT
This sequence comes from Oceanispirochaeta sp., assembly GCF_027859075.1. NCBI lineage: Bacteria > Pseudomonadati > Spirochaetota > Spirochaetia > Spirochaetales > Spirochaetaceae > Oceanispirochaeta > Oceanispirochaeta sp. The sequence continues at coordinate 5,736 of NZ_JAQIBL010000334.1, forward strand.
GCAACTGCTGCGGCTGCTGCTGTGAGGCTTTAATTGCACAAAGGAAATACTCTGCCTTGAACCCGATTCATACTACCAATTATCTGCCCGTAGTAGACTCGGATCTCTGCACAGGCTGCATGAAGTGTGTGAAGGTCTGTCCGGTCGTGGCCATGACTATGATTTCTGCCTCTGATTCTAAAAAAACTGAAAGGAACGTTGCGGAGCTGAATGAGGATGTTTGTCTGGGATGCGGATTGTGTGTCCGGGTCTGTCAGCACGGAGCGGTCAAGCTGAAACAGAGGGAGAAGAGAGTCATCACCCCCATGAATAGTGCCCACAGGGTGGTCCTTATGGCCATTGATCGGGGAATTCTGCAGAATCTGATATTTGATAACCAGGTGCTTATGAGCCACCGTGCTCTGGCGGCTCTTTTCGGGGTGATCTTCAAACTCCCCCCGGTGAAACAGGCTCTGGCTTCCAGGCAGCTGAAATCCAGGTATCTGGAAACTCTTTTGAGAAGAGTCCAGGTATAGGGCGACACAGAAACCGGCTCTCCTCATCCGATTCTCAAGAGAGTTGTGAAATATCACGCCTCAGGATGGAAGGTTGAACAAAACAGTGTATAATACCGGTTCAGAAAATATTAGGAGTTCAGGAAATCAGCACTTTCCGGGTTGAACCCCTGGAGGGCTGATAGGACATGAAAAAGTTAACCAGAATCATCACTCCATCCTATGTCTCCGGATTCAAGTGTATCGCAGGCGCATGCGAAGATAGCTGCTGCATCGGATGGGATATAGACATTGATAAGCTGACATATCGTAAGTATTTTAGGACAAAAAATTTACAGATGAAACAGGAATTTGTAAAACATGTCTATAGAAATGAGGATTGCGATTTTGAAGAGGTCGATTATGGGCGCGTACGCATCAACAAATCTAAATATTGCCCTTTTTTAGACAATCAAAGGCTCTGTCGAATCTATACGCAATTGGGAGAGGATTCCCTTTCCAATGTCTGCACTTCCTATCCCCGGGTCTATAATCTTCTGGATGATGTATATGAACTCTCTCTGTTTTTATCCTGCCCCGAGGCTGTCCGGAAACTGTTTGCCTCTCAGGAACCGATTCGGTTCATCGAAGAGGAGCTCCCTCTGGATCGTCATATCCTTCACAGTCATATCCTGACACATGACAAAAGATGGCAGAATTCACCTGTCCGCCGTCTTAAAGAACTGAGGAGCAGGTCTATTGAGATGATTCAGGATAGAAATCATTCCATCACAGAACGAGTCCTTCGCCTGGGCCGGGAGCTGAGCCGATCAGGATCTTCCTGGTCCGGCTCCCCCGGGACAGGTTTGAAATCAAATCGTTCCTTTGCATTCCAGTTCGAATTCTTTAAGGAGGCCATCGAGACACTCCACGTTTCAAGTGAGATTGACAGCGCCCTGTTTGCCCGGCAAACAAACAAGGTCATCACCGGGTTGAGATTCCAAGACGCCTCTCCCATCTCTGAAAAAGCGAAGCTTTATGAACAATCTCTGACGATGATTGTAGAACCTTTTTTGATTGATCATGGTTATCTTTTTGAACACTATCTGGTGAATTTCATGTTTCAGGGGAATTTTCCATTTACAGAGAATCAGAATGTATTGGATGGTTATTTAATGATGGTGATCCGCTATACCTTTATCCGGTTTTATCTGGCTGGGATAGGAGTTCTAGAAGGAAAAATAACGGAAGAAGATATCATTCTGATGATCCAGTTATTTACAAAGACCATAGAACACCATAAAACGTTTATAATTGATTTACTGCAGGAGATTAAGAACAAAAAGTTAGATAATATGGATTTTATCAGGACATTGTTAATGCCCGTTGAATAAACAGCCCTGAGTATCCCGATTTTTGAACTCAACAGAGGAAGGATGAAAAATGAATACAATGATGATACTTCTGATATCGATTCTTATTATAATAGGGGGAGTCTATGCAAAATTCAAAGTGGATAGATCCACTAGGAATTCTGCAGAGCCTGAGGAGCAGCCCGACCTCAATGAGAAATTTTTACACAACTCCCAGGGGCAGGGCGTGGTCGATTTAGTCAAAACCTTCAATGCTTCAGATAATATGATTTTAAGATCTATCCTGGATTCCAAAGGAATTGATACCTATGTGAAATCAAATAATTTCGGTAATTTATATCCCACTTTTGATATCAACAATTTTGCATCTTCAGTCATCTC
>NZ_JAQIBL010000335.1 GCF_027859075.1 Oceanispirochaeta sp.
GGTACAGGTTCCTCTCATGGTGTTTTTGGCCATGATTATTGCCGTGATTCTCCATCATGGCATCAGAAGATTTAAAGGTCTTTTCCGTACGGTTTATTTCCTGCCCTGTGTGACCTCCCTGGTAGCCTATTCTGTCCTTTTCAGGATTCTGCTGCAGACCAACGGGCTGCTGAATAATTTTCTTCTCACATCCAAGATCCTCTCGGAACCGATCGGCTGGCTGAATGACCCTTTCTGGGCAAAAATCACCATCATTATTGCCCTGACCTGGAGATGGACCGGTTACAATATGGTGTTCTTTCTAGTGGGTCTGCAAAACATCGACAATGAAATTTACGAAGCATCAGAGGTGGATGGGGCTTCGAAAATCAGGCAGTTTATCTCCATTACCCTGCCCCTTCTCATACCGGTCATCCTCTTTTCAGTTGTGACTTCCACAAGCGGGACAATGCAGCTCTTTGATGAGCCGAATGTCCTGACCTGGGAAGGAGGACCTGCCAATGCAACAATGACAGTGGCCCTCTATATCTTCCGACAGGCCTTTGTTCTCAACTCGGATTTTGGTTATTCCGCCGCCTTGTCCTATGTTATGGTTCTCATAGCCGGGCTCCTGGCCTTTATTCAGATCAAACTACTGAAGGAGCGAAAATAATGGCAATGGTCAATAAAAAACTTACCCTCGGCCGGGCAGTTTTGCTAACCATCTTTTTTATCGGTGCGCTCTTATCCCTGTTTCCATTTATCTGGATGCTGATCGGAACAACACAAAACCCCAATGATGTTGTCATGGGAAGACTTATCCCGGGAAATCAGTTTTTTCAAAACTGGGTGAAAATAAACAAAATATATGATGTGCTTCACTTTTTTGTGAACTCCTCCAAGATTGCCTTGTTCACAGTTTTCCTGGGAATTCTTGTGAACAGCCTGGCGGCATTCGGATTTGAAAAATATCCTTCAAAAAACAGGGACAGGATTTTCGGGATACTGCTGCTGTCGCTGATTATTCCTCAGATGGCCATTGTCATTCCAATGTTCAAACAAATTGCCGGAATGAATCTGCTGAATACTCATACAGCCATCATCCTCCCCTCGGTCATGTCCGTCTTTATCATCTTTTTTCTCAGACAGAATTTTAAGATGTTTCCCACTGAAATCATAGAAGCGGCCCGAGTGGACGGGGCGGGAGAAAGCCGCATATTCTTCTCCATCGTCGTACCATCCATGAAGGCGACCTTTGCATCAGCCAGCATCTATATGTTCCTGCTCCAATGGAATAGTTATCTCTGGCCATTGATGACCATCCTCAGCGATGAAATGAAAACCCTGCCAATTGCCATGTCTTCAGTTATGAGAGCCTACACCATTGAATACGGAGGCCTCATGATACTAGTCTGTATTTCAACATTCCCCATCATGTTTCTTTTCCTGGCGATGCAGAGGCAGTTCGTTCAGGGATTGATGGGTTCTATAAAATGAAACCGGAGGGAAACCCTGTGAATATGAAATGGTCCATTGAAGACAAACTTCTCTACGGATGTGACTACAACCCTGATCAATGGCTGAACAGGCCGGATATTCTGGCCGCCGATATTGAGCTGATGAGAAAGGCTCATATTTCGGTTGTTTCCCTCGGTATATTTGCCTGGAGCTCCATTGAGGTCGCAGAGGGTCAATTTCAATTCGAATGGCTGGATAAAATCATGGATGATCTGCATGAGGCAGGCATTCCAGTATTCCTGGCGACTCCCTCCGGCGCCCGTCCCACCTGGATGGCCAGAAAATATCCGGAGGTTCTCCGGGTAAATCCATCGGGAAACAGGAATTTATTCGGATTAAGGCACAACCATTGTTACTCCTCCCCGGTTTACAGGGAAAAAGTACAAATTATAAACACGAAGCTTGCCGAACGTTATTCTGATCACCCCGCAGTGATTCTCTGGCATATCTCCAATGAATACAGCGGAGATTGTCATTGTGATCTCTGTCAGGTGAATTTCAGGACATGGCTCCAGAAAAGATACAGGACCCTGGAAAACCTGAATGATTCCTGGTGGAACACTTTCTGGTCTCATACAATATTTGACTGGGAAGAGATTCACTCCCCTGTTCCTCATGGAGAAACTTCCGTCCATGGTCTCAACATTGACTGGAAACGGTTTACAACCCATATGACAGTCGATTTCATGAAAGAGGAAGTGGACGCTCTGAAAAGGGCCGGTTCAACCCTGCCGGTGACGACCAATATGATGATGGCTATTGAAGAGGCGGAAAATGATCCTGGACTGGATTACTGGAAGTTTAAGGACTCTCAGGACTATGCCTCATGGGACTCCTATCCGGCATGGCACCTCCCGGGGCATAAGGTGTTTATCCCTGGAGAAGTCTCAGACGAGGCGGTAGACGACTATCGGAGAGCCTCGGAAGTCGCTTTTCAACACGATATTTTCAGAAATTTACATAAAAAGCCCTTCCTTCTGATGGAAAGTACCCCTTCCAAGGTGAACTGGCAGGGAATATCCAAAAACAAGAAACCCGGGATGAATATTCTATCCAGCCTTCAGGCCGTCGCTCATGGAGCCAATTCGGTGCAGTATTTCCAATGGCGCCAGGGACGGGGAAGTTTTGAAAAGTTCCATGGAGCCGTCGTCGATCAAAGCGGAACGTCTGATACAAGAATCTACCGGGAAGCTGTTCGGCTGGGAGAGATTCTGGAAGTTCTGAAACCCGTCGCAGCCAAAGACTATTCACCCCGGGCTGCCCTCATTTTCAACTGGGAGAACCGCTGGGCCTTCGATGACAGCATGGGTCCCATCAATAACAGCCGGAAAGCTTATATTGAAACTCTCAGAAAACATTACTTCTGCCTCTGGGACTTTGGGCTCCCCATGGATGTTGTCTCAGGAGAAGAAGAACTGATGGACTACGACCTGGTGATAGCCCCCATGCTCTACTCCCTGGACAGCAAGACCGCGGAAAATTTGAAAAACTATGTCCACAGGGGTGGCACCATCCTGACCAGCTACTTAAGCGGCTATGTCAATGAAACCGACCTCTGTTTTGAGGGGGGAAGCCCCGGTCCGCTCCAGTACCTTTTAGGGATACAGATAGAGGATTTAGATTCCCTTCATAAATATGAAAGAATCCATCTGAGGATGGGAGAAGACTATCCTGTACAGGATTACTACGAAGTGATCCATCCTCTGACCGCCCAGGTTCTCGCCTCATTTACAGGGAAAAATGTTGAAGGCCTGCCGGGACTCACGGTGAATAACTATGGGAAGGGCATGGCATTTCACTTAGCCGGACGACTGGAGACAGAGAGCCTGAAAGCCTTGTATCAAACCATTCTCAGCGATCGGGGAATACACTCTTTAAAATTGGAACTCCTGGAATGTTCTGAGGGTATAAATCTTCAAATAAGATCAGGAGATAATGAAGAGTATCTCTTCGTCATGAACTTTTGTGATACCCCGGGTTTTCTGAGGCTCAGTAAGGATTACACAGATTGCCTGGATTATACAGAGACTGTATCGTCTCAATGGGATGTCAAAGCTTATGGAATCAGAGTCCTGAAACCCTGTTGATATTCCTTAAAAAAAACCGCAAACCCGCCGCGTATCGGATTTGCGGTTACCAACACTTCTATTTAAAAATAAAAATTACTTCCAGTATTTTTCCATTCTCTTTTTCAAGGATACCCTGTAGGCATCCCAGTCGGTTATGGGATCTGCTGCCAGCCCCTCTTCACAGGCTGCCTTTGCAACGGCCACGGCTTCCCATTCAATGACCCTTGGGTCAAAGGGTTTAGGAACAACATACTCCCGGCCGAATTTAAAATCCCGGCCATAGGCCTTACGGACTTCATCGGGTACGGGTTCCTTCGCCAGACCGGCCAGGGCCATAGCGGCGGCCATCTTCATCCCCTCGGAAATTTTGCTGGCCTTAACATCCAGAGCCCCTCTGAAAATGAAAGGAAATCCCAGGACATTGTTGACCTGATTGGGGTAATCGCTTCGCCCTGTTCCGATAATGACATCATCCCTGGTTGCCAGGGCCATCTCGGGTTTGATTTCAGGATTGGGGTTTGCCATAGCAAATATGACAGGATCGGCAGCCATGGATTTCAGCATATCAGCGGTCAGACAGTCCGCCACTGAAAGTCCGATAAAAAAGTCTGCTCCCGCAACGGCATCAGCCAGGGTTCTCTTTTCTGTCTCGACTAGGAATTCCTTTTTTTCCAGGGTGATCCGTTCGGTTCTTCCCTTATAGAGAACACCCTTTGAATCAAGGAGGAGGAGGTTCTCTCTTCTGACACCGGCGGCCAGAAACATCTTGCTGCAGCTGATACCAGCAGCTCCGGCGCCATTCACGACGACCTTCAGATCTTCCATCTTTTTACCCGTGATCTCGGCGGCATTCATCATCCCCGCTGTGGCGATGATGGCGGTACCGTGCTGGTCATCATGGAAAATAGGGATTTTACACTCTTTGATCAGAGCCTGTTCAATCTCAAAGCATTCGGGTGCACCAATATCTTCAAGATTGATTCCCCCGAAGGTAGGTTCCATAGCCTTAACAATTTCAATGATTTTTTGGGGATCCTTCGTATCCAGCTCAATGTCAAAAACGTCAATGTCGGCAAAGCGTTTGAAAAGAACACCCTTCCCCTCCATGACGGGCTTACTCGCCAGAGCACCCCGGTCACCCAGACCAAGGATGGCCGTACCATTGGTAATGACACCGACCAGATTCCCTTTGCCTGTATATTTATAGACATCCAGGGGGTTCTCGGCAATCTCAAGAACCGTATAGGCAACTCCGGGAGAATAGGCGAGAGACAGCTGATCGGCAGTCACACAGGGTTTGGAAGCGATGACTTCCAGTTTTCCCGGTTTTCCATCCAGAATGTGATATTCCAGAGCTTTCTTTTTCATTTCATCCATTTTAATTATCCTTATGACTATTTGTTCTACTGAATTATAGGCAGGAGAGTCTCAAGAATCCCAGGAAAACCTGAAATTCATGTCCCATCGATCCCTGAGTTCGGTCATCTGTTTCTGCAAAACTCCAGGGACAGGGCAGCCGTGATCCTTTCTGTATTGCCAGGCCAGGTATTCCTTTTCGCCTGCCGTATAGATCCGCTCTTCACCAGGAGCCTTCTTGGAGTCCCTAAGTCCCCGCATAATAGAACCGGCGATGCTGCGAAAGACCTTTTCACCTAGAAAAGCATCTGTATTGATGGCTATGAAGAAGTGTCCCAGAGGAAAAGGAATCTTGTTTCCCTCTTTATCAAAGCCATTCAGGTCTTTCATGAACTTGCCATCCTGCAGAGCCGAAGACAGAACCTCAACAACCGTGGCATAACCGAATCCCTTGAACCCGGCGGTCTCTTCACCAATCCCTCCCAGAGGAGCTAGGGCGGCCTTCCCTTTGGTCAAATCGATCAGAACCTGCTGGGTATCGGTACGGGTCTTGCCGTTTTCATCAATGACCCATCCCGGAGGCAGTTCTTTTCCGGCTCTCCCGTAGACTTCCAACTTTCCCCTCTGAGATACAGAGGTGGCGCAGTCCAGGTTAAAATCAAACTCTTCATCCGTGGGCAGACCGATGGTCAGGGGGTTGGTACCCAGCATATTTTCAACACCGAAGGTCGGTGCGATGGAGGGACGGGCATTGGTTCCTGTCATTCCGATCATTCCGGCCTTTGTGGCCATGGAAGTGTAGTATCCGGCAATACCGTAATGGGTTGAGTTCCGGACAACGACCATTCCCATGCCGTGTTCTTTAGCCTTGTCGATAGCCATCTGCATGGCCTGTTTAGAGACAACATGACCCATCCCGTTGTTTCCATCGAGAACCGCCGTGGTGGTCGTTTCTTTAATGATATCCACCTTGGTGACGGGCTCCATGATTCCCGCATCGAGTCTGTCAATATAAATTGGTTTCAGCCTCCCGATACCGTGGGAATCGATCCCTCTCTTGTCTGATTCGATCAGGACATCCGAGATGATAGCTGCATCTCCTTCAGGTATGCCGCTATTATGCAGAACCTGTTTCATAAAATTTTCCAGGACATCAAAGTCCATCCATTCACAGTCTTTATAGGCATCAGCGTATCCCATACCCGTCTCCTTCATCTTCGAATTATTATTTCAATACCATCTTAGATCGTTTGTGATCTTTTTGTCAACTTTAAAGATCGTTTAGCGGATATTATTTCCAATATTACGATTTAATTTGATCTTTTTTGTCTTCTAAAACGATCAATTGGACGCCTGCTGCCTCAAAATCCTCCTGCATGGATGAATCGGGTAGTGAGTCAGTAATCAGAATGGACACTGCAGACAGAGGGCATACATGATGAAGAGAAAGAGAACCAATCTTGCTGGAATCAGCCACAAGAATGACCCTTCCAGATGTCTGCTCAATCATTTTCCTTGTAACTGCAGCCTCATGAGGGTTATGAGAGGTCAGCCCCCGGCGGAAGGAAATACCATCCACACCGATAATGGTGGTGGCGGGAAAACTCATACTCAGCCGGCTCAGGGCATCTTCACCCACAAGGCAGCCCGTCCCTGCCCGGAGGGATCCTCCGGTCAGAATCAGATCGATATCCGAACCGGCCTCCAGATTATGAAGAGCTCCCACATTATTCGTAATAATAGTCAGCCTGGGAATGCTTACAAGCTCTCTCAAGACTAAAGAAGTAGTGGACCCGCTGTTGATAAAGATAGTTTCTCCCTGTTCAATCAGCTCTGCTGCTTTGCGGGCAATGACTGTTTTTATAGAGACATTCTGCCTCCCCTTATCCAAATAGCTGGGCTCATTGATTTTTACATTAGCTGAGATGGCACCGCCATGTGTGCGCTCCAGAAGCCCATCACTCTCCATTGAAGCCAGATCCCGGCGGACCGTTATAACTGAGACATCAAGATCACGGCTGAGTTCATCGACCCGGACGATCCCTTTGTCTTTAAGTAATTGCAGGATACGAACATGTCGCTCTGCAGGTATATCCATCTTCATGAACCCCTTCCTTCTAAGACCATTCTGGAATAATAACGTTCAGAATGCAAGCAATAAAGGTCAGAAGCGATCACATCACAGAAAAATAGCCAGCCCCCACATCAGGAAAAAACTGATAATCAGGGTTATATTCACAATGGCTCCGGCACTGTCCCTGTCATATTCAAACTCTAATGAATAGGGAACTACTGCAAAACCCGCAGGTAAAATCAAGCACATAAAAATAATTTTCCTGACCACTTGATCAGCGGGAAAGAAAAACCAAACCAGAGTTCCCAGAGCGAGGGCTGTAGAATACCTCAGGATTAAAAGGGGAACCAAACCGCTTTTCAAGTGAGTCCTCCACCCGAAGCTGAGAACAAGTCCAAGAACCAGAAGGACCAGGAATTGATTAGCTCGCGCCAAAATACTCAACCAGGAAAGGGTAAAAGAAGGCAGTGACAAGCCCATTAGATTGATAAACAGAGCCAGAATGTAACAGACGAGAGGCACCGAGCGGCTAAAGACCTTGATCGTGCCCCAGACTCCCCTTTTATGATTTTCCCTCACCGGAGAAAAACGCTCTCCCACCATATAGGAGAGGCCGAATATGACAAAGGCATTTCCAAGATCCACCATGGCGGCGACCTGAACCCCCAGATCACCGAACAAGCCCTGGAGTATAGGAAAGGCAAAGAGACCAATGTTCAAACCCATGGTGGCCATGAGCATGAGACCCTTTGTATCCGAGGACAGCCGTCTAAAAAGGTACAACCCTGCTCCCAGCCCCAAAAGGGCTGAGAGAACAGGAAGCCAGGGGAGAAGAAAAAGCTCTTTCGTAATCCTGGAAGAGGAGAAAGTTATCAAAATGAGAGCCGGAAAGGTCACATTCATGACAATTTTTGAGAGTGGTCCGCTGTGTTCAGCCTTTAAGATTCCTATCCTTTTTAAAAAATAGCCCAAAAGGATTGTGAACAGACTCAGTAAAAAAGGAGTATGCATAGAACATTATCTAATTTTCACGGATGAGCTTCAAGTGAATCGATTTCATTATAAAAAATATGAGCCTCCCGGAAGGAATCCGGGAGGCTCATATATCAATCAAAACAAAACATCTTGATACCAGGAGAAAGAATCTCTCCCGGGGATGAAGGTCACACCTTCTTCAGGTATTTCTTGGCATCCAGAGATACGGCGGCAACGATGAGAATACCCTTGATAATGTACTGGTAGTACTGATCCAGTCCTACAAAGGTCATCCCGTAGGCAATAATAGTGAACATCAGAACACCCGCAATGGCTCCCGACACTTTTCCGATCCCGCCGGAAAAAGAGATTCCTCCCACAACGCAGGCCGCAATGGCATCCAGCTCGTAACCGAAACCTGTACCATTATTGGCAGAACCAATACGGGCCGCTTCCAGGTATCCACCAATTCCGTACATAACCCCGGCGAGGACATAAACGAGGATAGTAGTTCTGGTGACATTAACACCAGAAACATTGGCTGCTTCAGGGTTTCCGCCGACGGCGTACATATTCTTTCCAAAGGTCGTCTTATTCCACAGTACCCAGACAAACACAGACACAATGGCGGCAATGAGTACCAGATTGGGGACCCCCAGGGTCTGTCCGGTCACCAGTTCCACATAACGATTATCGTGACCGCCAATGGGCTGAGGTCCGGGAGCACCGGAAGCAAAGTAGATGGAGAGAATACCATAAAGGGTAATCATCATACCCATGGTCGCCAGGAAGGGGTGAATCTTAAAGGTGGCGACAACCCAGCCGTTGATGGCGGAGAAAAAAACACAGACTACAATGGCCGCCAGAAGGGGAACAAACAGGGGAAGCTGGACCATATCAGGATAGAAACGGGAGGCATAGTCGGGTCTCTGTAGAAGAGATGCCGAAATAACGGCAGCAAAACCGACAGAACGTCCCAGGGAGAGGTCAGTTCCCTGGAGGATGATGATACCGGCAACGCCAAAGGCCAGAATCAGTCTGACCGAAGACTGAGTCAAGATATTCCTGAATACCGGGATGGATATAAAGGAGGGTTCCTTGATGACAACAATCATGATGATTAAAAAAATAACGATGTAGATGGCATTGTTAATTAACAGATCCATCCACTCTTCTTTTGTTTTTCTAAAGAGTTTATCCCCTAGGGTACTCATGCTTCGGCCTCTCTATTATTATTTAAATATTTCGCAGACATATTAAAAATCTCGGTCTGTGTCGTCTCCTCGGTATTTACAATACCAGAGACATATCCATTACTCATAACCATGATTCTGTTGGTAATACCCAGGAGTTCTGGCATTTCTGAAGATACCATAATGACAGATTTACCGCTGTTGGCAAGATCAATGATAAGCTGGTAAATTTCAAACTTGGCACCCACATCAATTCCTCTTGTGGGTTCATCCAACAGGAGAATATCTGGATTGGTTAAAAGCCAGCGGCCGATGATGACCTTCTGCTGATTTCCACCGCTGAGGGAACGGATGAGTTCTCTCCTGTTGGGAGTCTTGATCCGCATATTGCTGATCTGTTTGTCCGTATCATCCTTCATCTTCTGATCGACAAGAAATCCAAACTTGTTTTTATAGGCCTGAACATTGGAGATGGTGGAGTTGAATGTAATGTCTGCCACAGGATAAATCCCGGTTTGCCGGCGTTCTTCTGTCAGCAGGGCAAAGTGATTATTGATGGCCTTATGAGGATTGGAATTATCAATCTTTAACCCATCTATAAAAATTTCACCGCTTTCAAGTGTTCTCGCTCCGAAGAGAGATTCAACCATCTCGGTTCTCCCCGCACCGACCAGGCCGGCAATTCCCAGGATTTCACCCCGATGGAGATCGAAGTTCACATCATGAATAACAGGTCTGTATTTAGTGGTCAAATTCTTGACAGACATATGGACTTTACCGGGGACATTGGTCTTGGGAGGAAAACGCTCCTCCAGGTCCCGGCCAACCATCATATTGACAACTTTCTCCATGGTCAGATCTTCAATTTTTTCAGTCCCGATGTAGTTTCCATCCCGGAGAACAGTCACTTCATCGGAGATTTCAAAAATCTCTTCCATTTTATGAGATATATACACGACTCCCACACCATCTGCTTTTAAAACAGCAATGATGTCGAATAGTTTTTTGACTTCGTTATCCGTAAGGGATGATGTTGGTTCATCCAATACGATGACTTTGGCATTATATGAGACAGCCTTGGCAATTTCCACCATCTGTCTTTGTGATACCGAAAGCTTGTCCAATCCGATCCTTGGATCAACATTGATATTCAAACGCTCGAAAAGAGCCTTTGTATCGTCATACATTTTTTTCTCATCCACAAAGATTCTTTTTGTAGGGTACCGACCCAACCAGATGTTGTCGATGATGGTTCGCTGTACAACCTGGTTTAATTCCTGGTGAACCATGGAGACACCATTTTCCAGGGCATGTTTTGGATCTTGAAAATTGAACTCTTCATTGCCCAGGAAGAATGTTCCCTCATCCTGTCTGTAAATACCAAAGAGGCATTTCATCAGTGTGGATTTTCCTGCTCCGTTTTCTCCCATCAGGGAGTGAACAGATCCCGCTCGAACATTCAGGCAGACATTTTTTAGAACACTTACACCTGAAAAAGACTTGCAGACATCCTTTATTCTTAATAAATATTCTTCTTGCAAAAGAATCACCTCTCTACCGAAACAGACTTAGGTTTCTGTACATTATATAAGCTAATCTGACTTTTCTGAAATTATTCATAACAAAAAATTGCAGAAGCAGCGAACTGCTTCTGCAACCTCATTAAGGAATGATAAATCTCTCTTTAGTTCTATCTGAATTCCTGATAGTTTTTGGGTGTAACACCAACGTAGGCAACACGAACAGCCTTTGAACCGTCAGTAGTCAGTTTCCAGTTTGTTCCTGCTGTGGGAGCTTTCCCCTTAGCAACATTCACTGCCAGGTCTAAAGTGGCTTTAGCCTGATTTTTACCGTCATTCAGTACGGTTCCGTCCAGTTCACCTTCAGCAATATGTGTCAGGGCCTGATCCAGAGCATCTACAGAGTAGATGGGGAGTCTGACACCGGCAGCCTTCATAGCTGTGATAGCACCAAATGCCATTCCGTCGTTGTTACAGATAACCAGTTCGATACTCTTACCGAAAGAAGAAGTCAACCATGCAGCCATCTTGTCATTTCCGTGCTGTGTAGACCAGTTGGGGTCTGCTTCGAGAGCCAGCTGTTCAACTTTGATTCCTGCATCGGTAAATGCTTTTACAGATTCTTTTGTTCTGGCTTCAGCATCAGGATGTCCGGGTTCACCTTTGAGCATAACGTACTGAACAACACCGTCACCATTCAGATCCATCTTGGCGTTGGCTTTCCAGTCAGCTACCATCATCTGACCCTGAATGATTCCAGACTCAGCAGAATCGGTACCGACATACCATACTTTGTCATAGGAAGCCATGGCTTCTTTAGATCCTTCTTTGTTAAAGAGGATAAGAGGAATGTCAGCTTTTTTAGCTTTGTCGATAATTGACTGAGCAGACGCGGGATCTGCAAGATTGATAGCCAGAACATCAACACCCTTAGTAATAAAAATATCGACCTGGTTGTTCAATGTAGCCTGCTGACCTTCTGAGTCAACAATCTGGATTTCAGCGGCCAGTTCAGCGGCGTAGCTTTCAAGAACAGGTTTCATAACACCGTTCATAAAGTTATCCTGGAAGTTATAGATATTGGCTCCGATAACAACTTTGTCACTACCACTGTCTGCCTGACCTGATGCAAAGATTCCTGCAAGAGGCATCACCATCATGATGATGAGTGTAAAAAGAATTGCTTTTTTCATAAAATAGATACTCCTTTGATATAAAAATATCATGTGTCTCTATCGAGAATAGCACCGATCCGGCAGATCACAATGCGATATACTCTCCTGTTTTTGTAAGATTATCCAAAAAAGACCCTTATTTTTCCAAAGTGAAGACCTGATAATCAATCCTGATATATTTACCATCTTCCAGCTGAAAAGAGAGGTCATTGAAGCTTTTGTTGTTGAGAATGGCATCAGCAAGCTCTGTGATAGCCTGGGCCATAGAGGCAGAATCGTTGAGAACAGTTCCGTAAAGATAACCCTCGGAGATGAGCACCAAAGCCTGGTCAATGCCGTCGATTCCCAGAACGGGAATCCAGCCTTCGTCTTCCCTGTCCACCCGGCCATTTTCATTAGAATCTTTGAAGTAGCCCATCTGCCTCATCC
>NZ_JAQIBL010000336.1 GCF_027859075.1 Oceanispirochaeta sp.
ACCTGCAAAATTGATACATCCGAAATGGACCGGATTCCTGCAAAGGGCCCTTATATCCTTATCATCAACCATATCAGTTTTCTCGAAGCCCCTATTTTCTACATTTTTATGAGACCACGCCGGACCATCGCCATGGCTAAATCAGAGCTTTGGGATAAGAAATTCACGGCCTTTCTTATGAATCTCTGGGAGGTCCTTCCCATTAAAAGAGATACCATAGACATTCAGGGAATGAAAAATTGTGTAAAAGTTCTTGAAGATGGAGATTTCCTCTGCCTCGCACCGGAAGGAACCAGAAGCGGAACAGGCGTGCTGGGTGAAGGAAAAGCCGGGGTCATTATGTTTGCACAGAAAGGAAATGCTCCCATTATTCCCATGGCCCACTGGGGAGGAGAGAATTTCATTTCTAATATAAAGAAATTGAAAAGGACTCCTTTTAAGATCCGTGTCGGAGATCCGGTGGAAATATCCCTTCCTGAGGGTGTAAAGTCCGATTCCAGGGTCAGGCAGCAGATTGCCGACGAGGTAATGGTCGAAATCGCCAAATTAATGCCTGAAAAATATCATGGCGCTTATAAAGGAAAGACCTCAGTGGAACCGGAATATTTAAAAAAGTTGGTGTGAGAGTTTCTCTTTATTCGTCATAATAAATTTGAACCTCCCCGCATTTTGAATTATTATGGAATTACAAATGTATGAAGGGAGGTCAATATGAATCCCATGACAAATCAGTCCTATGAGTTTGCAGTATTTGCTGGGGGCTGCTTCTGGTGTATGGAAGGTCCGTTTACCGCTCTGAAAGGTGTGACTGAAGTCCGTTCGGGTTATTGTGGCGGTCAGACAGCCAATCCAGGTTATGAAGAGGTCTGTACTGGACGAACAGGTCACTACGAAGCGGTCCGCATCAAATATAATCCTGATGAAATATCCTATTCCCGTCTCCTCGATATTTTCTGGCGTCAGATTGACCCCACAGATCCGGCAGGTCAGTTCTATGACAAAGGAAGTCAGTATAAAACGGCTATTTTTTATTTTAATGACGAGCAAAAAGTTTTAGCCGAGACTTCTAAAAAAGAACTGGAAGCAAGCGGGCGTTTTAACAAACCCATTGTCACTGGAATCCTCCCGGCATCTCCTTTTTATGAGGCCGAGGAATATCATCAGGAATATCATAGAAAATCAGAAAACCGGTATAAAGCCTATCGAAGTCAGTCGGGAAGGGATCAATTTCTAGAAATTCACTGGGGAGCCGTCAAAGATGAAGGATGATCATAATAAATGGCAAAAACCTGACGATAAAACACTGCAGGCAAAACTGACTGAGCTGCAGTTTAATGTGACCCGGAAGAATGCCACAGAAAGAGCCTTCAACAACGAGTACTGGAACAATCATGAAGAAGGACTCTATGTGGACATCACCACAGGAGAACCTCTTTTCAGTTCCAGAGATAAATTTGATTCAGGATGCGGCTGGCCCAGTTTTTCATCGGCATTGGAGGCGGATAGGGTCGTGGAGAAAAAGGACCGTTCTCATCATATGGTGAGGACGGAAGTCCGAAGTTCCACCGGAGATGCTCACCTGGGGCACCTTTTTGATGATGGTCCGCTCCCCGGCAGGCGGCGCTACTGCATCAATTCGGCATCCCTCCGGTTTATCCCTGTGGATGAACTGGAACCTGCAGGATACGGGGAGTTCCGATCCCTCTTTGACTAAAGAAAGAGGATGACCACACCCACAACGGCAATGCAGGAGCCGATGATCTCTCTCAATCCTAGTTTATCTTTAAACAGGATGATCGATGGGGGAATGACCACGACAGGAACCAGGGCGGTAATGATGGATACGATGCTGGCTGTTGTGTGCTGCATGGCAAAGAGCATGAGTGCGACTCCCAGAAAGGGACCGAAGAGCGCTCCCAGAGAGAGTTGAGCCATCGCGGTCTTGTCCTGAAAACCCTTGAATACTTTGGGCCATATTCCCAGTATAAAAAAGAGGGGGATAAAACCTGTCAGACCGGCGAGAGCCCTTATCTGTGTCGCCTGTACAGGGTCGGCGCTGCCAATCCCCGAACGGCTGAGTATCATCCCGCTTGCCTGGCCCAGGGTGCCCCCAAAAGCCAGGAGAATCCCTTTAATGGGATGTTTAAGCTTGACCCTGTTTGATTCTTTGTTCAGTAGAACGATAAGGATTCCCGTCAGAGTGATGACCATGCTGATCCAGCCCTGGAGTGACAGAAGCTGACCCATGACAATCCATTCCAGAAGGGCTGTGATGGGAGGAACAAAGCTCAGAATGAGCAGGGCTACACGGGAACCGATTTCGACATAAGAGCGGAATAGAAGCATGTCTCCGATAAAGAATCCCACAAACCCTGAGAAGTACATCAGCCAGAAGGAACCATCCTCCGGAATGACAGGAAGCCAGACTCCCCTGGTCACAACAAGGAATATTTCCATAAATAAGACGCTTAGAACGAGTCTTATTATATTCACCGGAAGGGAGCCGATCCTCTTTCCTGAGGCTTCAAATGAAAGAGCCGAGACCATCCAGCAGATTGTTGTCAGAAGAGCGGCGATTTCACCACTATACATTAGGAACTCCTTCAATAAGAAAACAGAGGGGGGTATCGACTGTTTGAACCAATTGAAAAATAGCAGATCCTGTGTTTTTTGAATAGAACCTTCAGGAGCAGCTTCTTCCGGGGATTGAGCTTCTCTCCAGCGGGATGTAGTATAGGTGACTCAAATTATCATAAATAGGAATGGTTACAGGATGTCTTCAAAAACGCTCTCCCGCAAGATAGATAAGGCCATTTTCAGGTTCAAACTCATAGAACCGGGAGATAAAATTCTTCTGGCTGTTTCCGGAGGTAAGGATTCTCTTGCCATGTCCTACTTCATGGGTCACAAACAAGAAGGTTTTCCCATCCCTTTTGAACTGGGGGCTGTTCACATTGAAGGTGACTTTCCGGGCTGTGGAAAATCACCGGTTATGGCTCAGCTGATGGAAGAGTGGGGTGTCCCTTTTGAAACCGTAAAAGTCCCCATTATGGCAAGATTGAAACCGGGGAAATCCATGAACTGCTACTGGTGCTCTACTCAACGGAGAATGGAGCTTATGCGCTATGCAGGTGAGAATGGCTACAATAAGATTGCCCTGGGTCATCATATGGATGACATTCTGGAAACTTTTTTTATGAATATGATGCATAAATCCGAACTCTCAACCATGCTGCCTAAACTCAAATATGATAAATATCCTTTTACAGTGATCCGCCCCTTAGCCTATGTCAAAGAACAGGAGATTATCGACTTCTCGATTAAGAAGGACCTCCTGAAAGCAGCGGCGGTCTGTCAGTTCGGAACAACTTCCACCAGGCTTGATGCCCGCAGAGTCATTGAAGCCATTGCCGCCGAAGAGGGCAGTTCGGTGAAAGATAATATTTTTGAAGCCATGTGCAATCCTGTCCATCGATATATGCCCTATACCCTGCTGGACAATGAGGAAGATTCGGAGTCATAATAACGGCAACTCGGGAGGCTTTATTGGAACCTGTATTTGAACGACTGGAAGAACGGGATATACTTTCCCTCAAATGTGAACGATCCCTTTTAATTGGTATACAGGATGAGGGCGATAGTGCGATCGAAGCCGAAAATCATCTCAATGAACTGATGAGCCTGGTTGAAACCATGGGCATTCCTCCTGTAGAAACCATGATGGTCAAACTTCGGAAGACCAGTCCCCGGACTCTGGTGGGTAAGGGTAAGTTGGCGGAAATAAGCGTCCTGGTTCAGGAAGCCCGGGCCGATCTTGTGATATTTGATTACGATCTTTCTCCTTCACAGCAGAGAAATCTGGAAAGGGATATGAATATTGCTGTCATCGACAGGGAAGAAGTCATTCTGGATATCTTTGCCGAAAGGGCTTCGACCCGTGAGGCAGTGCTTCAGATTGCCCTGGCGAGGATGCAGTATAGTCTGCCCCGTCTGACAAGAGCCTGGACACATCTCTCACGTCAGCGAGGCGGTGCAAAGGGAACCAGAGGGAAGGGTGAAACCCAGCTGGAAACGGACCATCGGATGGTGCTGACCAAGATCGCCTCTTTGAAAAAAGAATTGGTTCAAGTCCGTAAGAACAGGGAAACCCAGCGCAAGAAACGCCGTTCTCTTCCTGTTCCCACCCTTTCCATCGTGGGATATACAAATGCAGGTAAATCTTCCATTCTCAATATGATGACCGGAGCGGATGTTCTGACGGTAGATAAGTTATTTGCCACCTTAGACCCTACCTCCAGACGTGTTCATCTCCCCGGTGGGCGGCAGGTTGTCATCACTGATACGGTCGGTTTTATTCGGAAACTCCCTCATAATCTGATAGAGGCTTTTAAATCAACCCTGGAAGAAGCTGTCATGGCGGATGCCATCATTCATGTTATCGATATCAGCAGTCCTGAATGGCGGGAGCATAGAAAGGTGACCGAAGAGGTCCTGAATGAATTAGGTGCCGGGGACAAACCGGTCCTAATCGTATTCAACAAAACGGATAAACTGGATGATCCTGATGAACTCCATCACTTTTTGAATAATGAGGATCATACGGTGGTGATGCTGTCGGCTAAGACCGGTTTTGGAAAGGAAAAACTGGAAATGGGGATTCAGGAAGTTCTGGAAGCAGAGCTCCCTGTAAAAACTTTGTTGATTCCCCCTGATAAGTGGGATATAGTGGCCTATATACGCCGTAACAGTGTCGTCATGAATGAAGAGTATGAGGATGAGGGAATACGATTGGAAGCCATCCTTTCAGCAAAGGACCAAAAGATGCTTTCAGAATATATAAAAGACTGAAAACTCCGGGGTAATACCTTTGTTAGAATCTGCCGATGAACAATTTATGGGACCACTTCGCTCCACCAAGATCCTGAAAAACTGGCGGCCAGCCATTTTTACACTCATTATTTTTGCTGCACTGATATTTCAGCTGACCATATCAAAAAATACACAGGCCACTGCCGGATATATTGAAAAAACCAGCATATCCCTCTCATCAGTTTCTGTCATTGAAACCATTCCTCCTGTGGTTCTGGAAGTCAAAGATACCTTCATCAGATCCGGTAGTTCTTTATCTCTTCATCTGGAAGATAACGGGATAACTTCCAATGACAGTTCGGCTGTCATCGAGGCGGTCAAGGATGTTATTAATCTGAGACGCCTCCGTGCCGGACAGAAGGTGGAGCTCCATTACGAAAACAATTATTTCGCCGGAATCATGATTCCTGTATCTATTGATAAAGACATTCTGGTCAACCGCTCGGACAGTTCCGGATTTAATGTGACCGAGAAGTATAAGAGACTGCAGACCTATCCCTCATCCATTGATGCCGTGGTGGATTCCAGCCTATATGCCTCCTGCCTGAAACAGGACATTCCCGAAAATATCATCATGGATCTCATACAGCTTTACTCCTTTGATGTGGACTTTCAACGGGACATCCAGCGGGGTGATCAGCTGCATGTGACATTTGAACGACTCTATGACGAAGAGGGCAACCCGGTAGATACGGGAAATATTTTATACACAACATTGAAGACTGGTGGGCAGGACCTATCCATTTTCCGCTATGAGAACTCGAAGGGCAAGGTCGATTATTACAATCCCGAGGGTCAGACCGTTCGTAAAACACTCCTTAAAACACCGATCAATGGTGCCTATATCACATCGGGTTACGGCCCCAGGGTCAGTCCCATTTCGGGATATAATTCAGTTCACAAAGGCATGGACTTCGGCGCTCCCCGCGGGACGCCCATTAAGACCTCCGGAGATGGGACAGTGACCTATGCCGGATACAATGAGGTCTACGGGAACCATGTAGTTGTACGTCATGTAAATTCCTATATCACTCTTTATGCCCATATGTCCGCCTTTGGTCGGGGAATCCGCAGGGGCAGTGTCGTGGATCAGGGACAGGTTATTGGTTATGTCGGAACGACAGGCATGTCTACAGGTCCACACCTTCACTACGAGGTCCGCTATAACCGTCGGCAGATCAATCCGGCCCTATTAAAATTCCCTCCAGGCCACACCCTGGCAGGAGAAGAAGCCAGACTGTATCAGAATATGCTCAGCAGTTACAGATCTTCTCTTCCCTGACCGGGATAAAAATTAATGAACATATTGTTTTGTACTGGCCGGAGAGATATAATTAAGTCATGAAATGTTTAAAACCTCTCTTATTAGTCATGGTATTGGCTCTGTTGGCATCCTGTGCAGGATTTAAACCCGGTATCAGTGATGATGATACAATGACAATCATTGAAAACCTGAATAGTGGTCAGGCGGAAGTCCTCATTGATTCGTCGGCACTTCCTTTTATTTTTGACAGTGAAATCCTGGCCTCTGAATCTCAGCTCCGTCTGTTATGGACTGGTCTGATAAAAGCAGGGTATCTCCTCGATGCTCCAGTCATTCAGCAACAGCGGCCTGTACAAGCGGGTGATGCGGCTCTTTTCTCCGAATCCTGGGAAATAAAGACTTATTTCAAAAATATTCTTTCTGAGGAAGATGTTTTTGTTGAAATCAATGCCTCGGGACGGAAGGTTTATATGATCCTCAGATCTGAAAAGAAAGGCAGGGTTTCCATAATGGCATGGAAAGGGGTGAAAGCATGAAAAAAATACTTTTCTTCCTCCTATTCACCACCCTGGTGATGGCCCCTCTCTTCTCTCTTCAGGGGGAGATAGTTTTTATAGACGGAATCGTTGATTTAAAGCCCGCCTCAGGCGGACTGGAATATGCTGATATCGGTATGCCCGTGGAGACTGGAGATTCAATTATCACCGGTTATGACGGCTACGCAGAGCTTGAGTTGGAAGATGGTTCCCTGGTAAGGGTCAATGAAGAGTCTATTTTCAAAATATCATCTGTACAGACCGATAGGGGAAGTCAAAATAGTTTTCAGCTCGTTTTAGGTTCGGCAGGATATAAGTTTACCAAGACCATGAAGGAAGAGGAACCGAGTATTTCTACTCCTTCCACCGTTTGCGGGCTGAGGGGAACCGAGTTCACTGTAATGGCCGGTATTGACGGCTCCGCCCTCTATGTCGTGGATGAAGGCAGTGTCTTTGTCAGCTCCAAGGGTGAAGAAGTGCAGCTGGGGGCCGAAGAAGGGGTCAGGGTCAAAGCCGGACAGGCTCCCGGAGAAGTCTTTGAAGTCTTGCGGGGCAAGGTGGATTATTCTGCATTCAAAGCCGAATCGGAAGAGACTTTTCTGAGTAATCCAGCCACCACTGTCTTCCTGCTGGTCGACCAGCTGGTTGAATATGCCAATGAAGCAGATAAGTTTGAGGCCTTGTTTCAGGCTCAGAAAGTTGCTCTGGATGATTTAAGAGTGAAAATGAAAGCCATGGGAGATGATGATCGAAAATCATTTTATAACGAGACCGTATTTCCTGAGGAAATAAAGGTTACAGGATTAAAACATAATGTACGCTATTATGCTGTTTCATCTATGTCTCTTAGAAGGTATGTTATTGGAACCATGTTTGTGGAGATGAAAACAAGGTATATTTTGAAACAGGATGATCCCGATTATCTGGATTTTATGAATGCCTATCTTCAGTTTGTGGATATTTATGAAACAAGAATTGTCCCCTACCTTGTTGAAGCAGATATAGAATAGAAATTTTCAAGGAGTTGATTATGTATAAAAATATTATGAAAGTAGCCGGGCTTTTATTTCTGGTATTTATTTTCTTTGGCTGTGACCTTGTCAAAGAGGATCCTACAGTTCTGATCAATGACAGAATAAATGATTTTGAATCGACTTTGGATTCTGGTGATTATGTAAATTTATATAAGCACTTTCATCCAGAAATGGATAGTTATGCGACCTATAAAGACTCTACAGTCTTAAATGCCGGTCTTTTTTCAGATGCAAATGCCCCCTTTGATTTTGGGACAGCTGTTGTAAAAGATGGATCAGGAGATGATAAGAATGCTGTTGGTTCCTTTTCTCACAATAATACCAGTGATGATGGCACATATGCCGCAGTAATGAGGCAGGATGGGGATGACTGGAAGATTTTGGAAATGATTATTACAATTGGAACTAATGCTTTGCCCATAAAAGTCTTATCTGAATAAAATATTTGCCGCTGAGAAATCAGCGGCAAATATTACTAATTTACTTATACAACCCTAATCAATCCTCTGTTCATTCTCCCCCTTTTTATGATATTCTGATGTTCCTGAAACAGCATTGAATTGCTGATTCAGTTGATTATCACCAGGAGCATCACGTGGATATTGAAATACTGCCGGCAGGTCCCTTAGAGACCAATGCCTACCTCATCATAAATAAAGAATCTAAAGAAATTATCGCAGTGGATGCCGGTCCCGAAGCTTTTTTTGTTATTCAAGAAGAAATTGAAAAGAATGGGTGGAACTTGAAAGCCCTTCTGATAACCCATCCTCACTGGGACCACATTCTGGATGTACACAAATTTGTAGACCTGGGAGTTCCCGTATACGCCCATAAAGATGCGATTGAACCCATCGAGAATCCTGAGATTCAGAAAGCCATGTCTCTCTCGGGTATAAATTTTACTCCGGGTAAAGTGGACAATCAATTGAGCCATGATGAATCGTTAAATCTCTGTGGAATGAGAATCGAAGTGAGAGATACCCCCGGCCACAGTCCCGGTTCTCTTATCTTTTATTTTCCTGATGGAGGCTGCTGTTTTACAGGAGATGTTATCTTCGACAGTTCTGTGGGCAGAACAGACCTGCCCGGTGGTGATAGTGAAGCCTTGAAAAGATCCATCCTCAATCAAATTTATACTCTTCCCGATGAAACAATCCTCTACCCGGGACATGGATCATCAACTCTTGTGGGTAAGGAAAAAATCAGTAATCCCTTTATTACAGCATAGGAGGGTTTTATGCCTGTAAGAATACCCGATAAACTTCCGGCAACAGATATTCTGAATAAAGAGAATATCTTTGTCATGACAGAAACCAGGGCCATGCATCAGGATATCCGACCTCTGAGAATCCTGATTTTGAATCTGATGCCTCTCAAAATAACAACGGAAACCCATCTGCTCCGCCTCTTATCCAATAGTCCTCTTCAGGTGGAAGTGGACTTGATCCAGCCTTCAACACATACCAGCCGTAATACTCCGGAAGAACATTTACAGGTTTTTTATAAAACCTTTGATGAGGTGAAATCCAGAAAATATGACGGTATGATAATCACCGGTGCACCCGTGGAAACCATGGAGTTTGAAGAAGTTCATTACTGGGATGAGATCAAATCTATCCTGGAATGGTCCAAAACAAAGGTGACATCGACTCTTCATATCTGCTGGGGCGCCCAGGCAGGACTCTATTATCATTACGGAGTGAGAAAACACCCCACAGACACCAAAATCTCCGGTGTGTTCAACCATCAGCTGAATGATAAGAATGTGCCCTTAGTCAGAGGATTTGATGATAATTTTCTGGCCCCCCACTCCAGACATACGGAAGTGAGGCGAGAGGACATAGAGGGGATTTCCCGTCTGAATATCGTTTCCGAATCGGAAGAAGCCGGGATCTACATAGTCCTGGATGAAGTGGGCAAACAGATCTTTGTGACAGGACACTCGGAGTATGATCCTCTCACTCTGAAAGAAGAGTATGAGAGAGATCTGGCCA
This sequence comes from Oceanispirochaeta sp., assembly GCF_027859075.1. Lineage (NCBI taxonomy): Bacteria > Pseudomonadati > Spirochaetota > Spirochaetia > Spirochaetales > Spirochaetaceae > Oceanispirochaeta > Oceanispirochaeta sp. Next base: position 9,698 of record NZ_JAQIBL010000336.1, read on the forward strand.
AGGGAATGAATCCCATCATTCCTCGTAATTATTTTCCAGAGGATGATCCTTCAAAAGAACCCAGGGTCAGCTGGCGCAGCCATGCCAATCTTCTGTTTTCCAACTGGCTGAATTATTACGTTTATCAGGTAACTCCCTATGATCTTGAAGATATTTAGGAATCAGTAACCCCGTTGATTCAGGGTTTTTTTTAGCTGCTCCGGTTTTTTTCTGATCTCCCGCTTACAATAGGACTTCAAAAAATAGACACCCATCAGGATATCCGTGGGTTGGGGCTCCACTCCCTCATCAACACGGAATCTTTCCAGTCTGTTATACAGATGAGACCCCAGAAAGAGGAGTCCATCCTTGTCTTTTAGAAAACTATCCGCATTTTCAGGGAGACCGTCATACCCCATTATTTCAAGTTTTCTGAAAATCAGGTTCAGAATGATGGTATACATATTTGAAAAACTGAGAGCATAATCACGATTAAAATAAGATTCCTCCACCAGGGGAAGGCTGTCTTTAATGATGTGACTCACATAACCCGAATCCAGGATGGCCAGTCTCTTGAGGCTGGAAAAGACTTCCTTAAAAAGATTGGATATGGCCTTCTCCCTGTTTTCAAGGGTTCCTGTGATAAAGCGGTAGAATCCTCCCGGTTCCCCGATAATATTCCCAAGGGAGATGGACAGCTGGTTTTTGAGGACGCCGTTGCTGGTTTGTTCCCAAAGATTCATAATCTCCTCTACAGCCTCCAGCTTATTCTGCTGGGCTATTCCCTGGGCACTGGATACTTTCACCCTCTGTGATCTTTTTTCCCGGATGATCTGCTTCAGCGCCTTGACCGACTCTTCACTCCTGAGTAAACCCAGTGCCAGGGCCGATTCCTCCTGCACTTCATCATCTCCCGTATACAGAGCATCGATCAGGTGGGGAATGGCACTGAGGTCCTGCATTATCCCCAGGGCCGCAGCGGTTTGGGGTCTGATCAGAGATTCTGGATTATTCAAATGCCTGATCAGTACATCCCTGGCCTCAATTGTGCCAATCCGTCCCATGGCATAGACCGCTTCTTCCCGAACGGTTCTTTCAGGATCATCCAGACGGCTTTCAACCTCTTCAAAGGCCAATACTCCTGATTTTTTTTTCACATCTTTGAGAGCCTTCTGTACTTTGTCGGGTCTGACAGTCCCGGACAAGACCGGCAGTTGGGCATAGGTTCTGTAGACCGATGGTGTGGTAATGAGGGAGACAACATGATTCAACCGGGCTGTGGCCGGGGCTTTGATCCCGCTGAAAATGATAAAACTCAGGGCTGTCATGCCCAGGGTACTGAAGATTGTGAGGGAGAGGCTTCCTGTATGTCCCATGATCATTCCTCCCAGGAGATTCCCCAGGGAACCGATCATGCCCAGGAGCGCCCAGTACCAGGCGACATAGGCCGTGCGGTTTCGGGCGGGAATAAGAACCAGCATCATCTGTGTAATTCCTTCCCAGAAGGCGGGAGCAAATATTCCAATCCATATGGAAATCAGGGGAAGAAAGATGATGTAGTTTTCCGGAGTCAAAAGGAGATATAAGGGATAGCAGAGGGGATGCAGCAGTCCCAGGAGTACAATGGGTTTACACCCTATACGATCCATCAACATTCCCCAGAAAGGCGCGATGACCATCCAGGTGAGCTGGGAAATCAGAAACATGATACCCAGCCATATATTCGGGGCACCAATAGAGAGGGGACTGGTGATGTAGGGAGCCAGAAAGGGGGTCGCAATGAAAATACTGAGGACTGAAAATCCTGTAACAAGGGAAAATACAAGAAAGGATCTGTCTTTGACCGGTTCCATCAGGTTTGTCCATTGGAAGGGCTGCCTTTCATGAGCATTCACCGGTTCAGGAACAAACAAATATATGAGAATATCGGCGACTCCCAGAATTCCCACCACAAAATAAATGATGGCATAGATAAGGAATATATCCAGAGTAAAGTGGTCCAGCAGCCATGAAGCCGAAAAGAAAAAAACAATATTCATAAGCTGGGCCAGACTGGATCGTTTTCCAAAATAGCTTGATCTGGATTTCTCGGGTATGAGAGAACTGATCCATGTCCACCAGACGGAGCCAGAGACATTCCCCATGGAGTAGCTAAGAATCAGTGACACTGCCATAACAAGCCAGAGTGCCAGCCTTTTGTCTCCTCCCTGATGGACATACAGGGCGGCAGCGGCGATGAAAAAGGCTGAAGATCGTGAGAGTACGGTTGTTAATATCCAGATGGGTTTGATTCTGTTGAATTTTGAATACAGATACACGGCCCCCAGGTGAAAGACCGCGGCCATATTCAGAATGGCGACAAAGGTTCCCAGCTGCTGGTCCGTGGCATGAAGGTGATTTTTGATGAGTACCGTCAGAATCTGCTGAGGTTGGCAGAATATAAACCAGACCGAACCCATGCCTCCGGCGACAAGGGAGAGAAACAGGGAGCGTTCGAGCCGGACTGATCCGATGCGTTTTCCTTGGTAGTCAATCAATATTCATATCCTCCTGGGAAAGTTCTGTTGATGTGATCAAAGAGTTATTTCCAGGGGAGACGGGCAAAATATTTTTTGGCTTCGTCTGCATCCTCTACTTCCACTTCCATCACCATCTCATCCATCAATTCTATAGGAATTTCCAGCAAAAAAGGGGAGGGGCCGGAATCGATCATTTCCCTCATCTGTTTCCGCTTCAAACAGGACGTAATGAATAGTTTTTTACGAGCTCTCGTGATGGCCACATAAAAGAGGCGCCGTTCTTCTTCCATGTTCTTAGGATCTTCGGCTATCGCCCTGGCATGGGGGATGATGTCTCTTTCCACCCCGGCCAGAAACACAACATCAAATTCAAGACCCTTTGATGCATGAATCGTCATTAAATTTACTTTTCCCGCATCTTCCTCATCCATTTCATCCCTAGTGACCAGAGTGATCCGGTTCAGCCATTTCTGCAGACTGGGATTCAGGTTATCCGGGTTCTTTTCCCAGCGGGACATAAACTCAATGAACAGGACAACGTTGTCATATTTCCACTTGGCCACTTTGTCATTATTGGAGTGTTCATGAAGCAGAAAGTCCCAGTATCCAATCTCCTCTACCAGTTCCTGTGCCGTCGCTGCCAGGGCCTTTGACTCGGTAAAACGCTCTTTGAAGTCTTCGATGATCTCCATAAAATCAGCCAGTCCACCCCGGAGCTGAGAGCTTATTCCCGAATCCGCGGCAAAGAGAAGAGCCGTGAGGGAGGAGTACATGGATTCTCCTCTGTCCTGGGCAAGATTAACCAGCGTTTCCAATGCCTTTTTTCCAACACCCCTCCTGGGAGTATTGATGATCCGCATCAAGTTCACATCATCATCAGGATTATTGATCACTCTGAAGTAGGCAATGATATCCCTGATTTCCGCTCTTTGAAAGAAACTGGTTCCCCCCGACATGGAGTAAGGAATATTATGATTCAACAGGGCGTCTTCAATAGCCTTAGAGAGGCTGTTGGTGCGGATCAATATACCGAATTGATCGTATTTCATGTGATCCTGCATCCGCAGGGAAGCGATGGTGGAGGCAATAAACTCAGCTTCAACCCTGTCGTCTTCGGGCAGGCAGTGTTTGATGGTCATTTCATTATGGGATAACTCTGTCCAGAGTTCTTTCAGCTTTCTATTCGCATTATTGGCAATAACCGCATTGGCCGCCTTGAGGATTGTCCCGGTAGAACGGTAATTCCGTTCCAGCTTGATTTCCATAAGTTCGGGGAAGTCTGTTTCAAATTGAAGGATGTTCCCAAAGTTGGCTCCTCTCCAGGAATAGATGGATTGATCGTCATCTCCTACACAGCAGATATTTCTGTATTTTGAAGACAGGAGCTGGAGCATTTTATATTGAATTGTTGAGGTATCCTGAAACTCATCTACCATGATATAGCGGAACTTCTCCTGATACTTGTCAAGAATATCCGGACTTTTTTCCAGCAGACGGATGGGTTTCACTATAAGATCATCAAAATCTACGGCGTTGTAGATTCTCATGTGGTCTTCATACTCCAAATATAAGGGCTTGTGCTGGTCGTTGCTGTTGTCCCAGGCTAAGCGTTCCGTCTTGATGGATGAAAACAGATTTCCCAACTCCATCAGCTCTGGATATTCATATTTGAGTTTCAGTTCCCGGGCGGCTTCTTTCAGGCAGGAGATTTTATCATTAGTATCATAGATGGAAAAATTGGGACGAAAGCCCATTTCTTTATAATGTTCTCTTAAAACCTTCACACCAAAAGCATGAAAAGTAGACAGGGTCAGATTGGTCAGTTTTTTTCCTGTAATCTTTCTGACTCTCTCTTCCATTTCACTGGCAGCCTTATTTGTAAAAGTGAGTGCCAAAATATTGGACTGAGGTATCCCATGAGCCAGCATATTGGCTATTCTGCTTGTAATCACACCGGTTTTACCGCTGCCTGCCCCGGCAATGATAAGCAGCGCGCCGTTTAAAGTATCGACGGCAAGCTTCTGTTCCGGGTTAAGTTGGATTGAGTTTAAATTCATGTCAGGAAATCCTTAATGATGAGAAAATGTTGTCTTTAGTGTACTTCTTTTATGAATAAAGAAAAGGCACCATGACCAAAAATCATGATACTTGTCACAATCGTTCCTGAAATAATAACACCGATAAGAACACACAAAATTGTCTTCCTTCTGGAGAGGCCCAGAATCCAGGCCCCCAGGGTTCCTGTGTAGGCTCCCGTGATGGGAAGGGGGATCGCAACAAAGAGGATAATGCCCAGATAACCGTATTTCTCTACCTTTTCATGGAGTTTATGACGGGCATTCTCAATAATCTTATCAAAGAGACGGGCGTAAAGAGACCATTTATAAAAGAGTTTATGAAATGTTGCCAGAAAGACATACACAAGAGGGGCTACCAGGGCATTGAGAAAGACACAGACAGGCCAGGCTACATAGAAGGGTATTCCCTGAGTCATTGCATAGGGAATGGCACCTCGTAACTCAGAAATAGGTAGAAGTGATAGTAATACTGTCCAGGACCATACTTGTGCTGACATGGGAGCTCCTAAAATGGATTTCTTTCAACGAAGCATCCACTCTTTTGATTTTTTTTTCAAGAGAATCGGCATCAAATTTTAAACTGAATATTTGTTGAAAATACTGATTTTCCAATACAGAAAATTCAAAGTATACTTAAATCTGTTTTTCATAAAAAAAAATGCAGGGAGTATCACTATGACAAATCAGGAATTTCTGGATTTTATCAAAAACCCCGTAGCTGCAGACGGAGCCTGGGGGACTGAGCTGCTGAAAGCCGGACTGGATCAGGGGGATGCTCCTGAAGTCTGGAATCTGGAAAATCCCGGGAAGATCCAGGAGATTGCAGCTTCCTATGCCCGGGCCGGCAGCCGGATCATACTCACCAATACATTCGGAGCTAATTCCCTCAAACTGCAGCACCGCGGTATGGAAGAAAAAATGGCCCTCATCAATAGAGAGGGCGCCCGTCTGACCCGGGAGGCCGGGGGCGGCTCTTATATAACAGCAGGAGATATGGGACCAACCGGGCGTATGGTCTTTATGGATGAAGTCTCGGAAGAGGAAGTGGAAGAGGTCTTTTTTTCACAGAGTGAAGCCTTGAAAGAGGGAGGAGCTGATATTCTGCTTCTGGAAACTTTCACCGATCTTATCGAACTCACGGCGGCTCTCAAAGGAGCCTACCGTACAGGCTTACCCGTGGTCTGTACTCTGACCTATGATTTGATGCCAGACGGTTCCTTCCGGACTGTTATGGGCCATGCTCCCGAAGAAGTTATACCAGTTTTGGAAGAACATGGTGCGGCCGCAGTCGGTGCGAATTGCGGGGCTGGAATTGATCAGTATGTAGAACTGGCATCCAGAATCTGCTCTCTCTCCCGTCTGCCTGTGTGGATAAAGGCGAATGCCGGGCTTCCTGTTCTGAAAAACAATAAGGTTGTCTATCCCATGGGTGCCGATGAATATGCGTCCCATGTGAAGGCTCTTTTGAAGGCCGGTGTTGTCGTGGTGGGAGGATGCTGCGGCACCGGCCCTGAGCATATCAGAGGGATCGTTGGAGAGATTGAGAAATATAGAATCTGAAAATCAGGGAAGAGGGATCTGGTAGCGTGAAAGATCCCTTAAAAATGATTCCATGATCTGAAATGACTTCAGGTCCAGTGTCCCCACCTTGTCTTCCGGGCTATGATTGATCTGCCAGCTGGCAGGGAGGGAGCGTATTGATTTCTTAATATTTTCCACAGTTTCTATTTTTTTCCCCGGCAGCTGTGACGGTGTATTCTTTTTCCACTCCTGGGCTTCTTTCCAGGGGAGCAGGGATATTTGAAGAGCCGTCAGACCCTGGAGAAGAAATCCAAGGTCGTCGGAACAGAGATCATTGATATCCATGTCTTCACGGCGGCTGTACCGGTGTAGAAGATCCTTCAGAGATTCATAAATATAATTGACCCGGCTCAGATTGATGCCGGGAAGTTTCCCCGCGGTCCGACCCCAGATCAGAGTATCGCCGATTCCGCACATATCAAGAACAATGAATAGATCCTTATCTCTATAGCTGTCCGGCCAGAGTTCTGCCAGCTGCCAGGCACCCTGATCATGGATGGAGTTCCCCTCCAGGAGCTCTTCTTTATCAGTAAATAGTATCAGGGTGTTATGGGAATAATCCGCCTTGATCAGAAGATCGATGTGCTTGAGCAGCATAAACACGGCGGCACTGTTATCGTTAGCCCCCGGACTACCGGGCACTCTATCGTAATGGGCCACCAGAATCTTCCGGCAATGGTCTTGTAAAAATGGTTTACTTCCCCGTGTTGAGACCAAGATGTGTTTACCACCGCCTGAAAGGACATCAAAGGGAATCTCCTTCCATTCCAAAAGGGTTGTGAGAAAGAGAAAACGGTCACATTCCAGGTCACAGAACCGTCGGAGCAGCTCATCAAAACTGTTTTTCAATCAGAACCTGCCTATTCGGATGGCGTCTACAGGACAGACTTCATGGCAGCAGTAGCATCGGATACAGGAGTGATAGTCAATATTGATTTTTTTCCCGGGATTGTCCTTGAGGGCGGTCAACGCATCTGCCGGGCAGATTTCAATACAATTTTGACAGAGGATACAGGGGGAGGCTTTAAAGAAGGGACGGGGGATGTAGATATTTTTCAAGGTATTATAAACTACGGCAGGTACGGCCTTTTTAAAAAATCCAGTGTCCTTAAGAATATGAATCCGTTTAAAGTCTTTAATTTTAAGTGTATCAGGATGCAGTGCGGGGTATTCAATGGTCATTTCTTTTGATAACCATTCGCCGCGATTCATAATTTCATGCAATATGGGAATGGAGGAAACTTTATAGCCCATTATATCGGCAGCCGTCCAGTCCAGAGCCGCCGCGTTATCCGAACCCAGGATCAGGCCTGTCTGTCTGGGATATCCATTCCCAGGACCGGGACCTTCCATGGAGACAATCCCGTCCATCAGAGAATAGGCCGGCCTCACTGTATCAAAAAGGTCTACAATCATAGAAGCAAAATCTTCCTTTTCCGGAAAGTTCATATGAAACCGAGATTTTTTAAGACCGGGAATCAAGCCGAACAAATTTTTGACTGCCCCTGTGAAGTACATCATTTTATGAGTCTTCATTTTGGGAAGAGAGATGATGATATCCACTTCCTGAGAGATGGAAGCCAGGGAAAACTGTTTCTGTTTTTTTCCTGAGGGACAGGGAACCCTGGTGACCTCCCGAAATACAGTCCATTCCGCCCCTTCTGCTTCCGCAACCTCTTTGATACCGCTCTTTTTTCCAGCGATATCGGCAGAACCGACACCCGGAGAATCTCCCACGACGATGCGGGCAGCTCCCCGGATCTTCAGTATCCTGATAACGGCTCTTATAAACTCAGGGTGGGTTGTGACGGCTTTGTCCGGTTCTGATCCTGAGAGCATATTAGGCTTCAGCAGAACTGACTTGTGAAAGACATCCGGGAACGAAGTGGACTGGATTATACTTTCTATCTGATCCTGAATCATACAGGCATCATATGCGGGGCAGGAGACGACGGCTACAACGGGGTTCATCATAACAGCATTATCGGCGGAGTCAGGTATATCTGGCAAGCCCTTTAAGGGTATGAGGGTGCAGGAAATAAAAGGACTCTACTTGAATTTTACTCATCCAGCAGAGTATCTTTAAGCCTAAGAATAAATCAATTTTCAGGTGAAGAGGTATTAATGTGGTAGAACCGCTTAAAAAACATAGTTTTATAGAAAAAAGAAGAGGGCCTGTTGTTCTGTGTATCATGGATGGTGTCGGTTACGGAACATATGAAGTAGGAGATGCTGTTAAGGCGGCTATGACCGAGACTCTGGATGAACTTTCGGCAAGCTGTCCCACAACAAAACTGAAGGCTCATGGTGTTGCTGTCGGTTTACCTTCAGATGACGATATGGGGAACTCTGAAGTCGGTCATAATGCTATCGGCTGCGGACGTGTGTTTGCACAGGGCGCCAAACTGGTTGGAAAATCAATTGCTTCAGGCCATATGTTTGAGGGAAAAACCTGGAATAAACTCATTGATAACGCCAAAAAGAATGAGGGAACCATCCATTTTATCGGCCTCCTGTCAGACGGGAATGTCCACTCTCATCTGGATCATTTAAAAGCCATGGTGATTAAAGCAAAAGAAGGCGGTGTTAAAACCGTTTGTGTTCATGCTCTCCTGGATGGACGTGATGTGGGTGAAACTTCGGCACTGGATTTTTTTGATCCCACCGAAGCCTTTCTTGCCGATCTCTCTGATGATAATTTTACGGCCCGTATCGCCTCCGGCGGCGGAAGAATGCAGATTACCATGGACCGTTATCAGGCAAACTGGAACATCGTTGAAAAGGGTTGGGCCACTCATGTTCTTGGCGAGGGAGAACTCTTTGATTCTGCCCATGATGCCATCGTTTCCCTGAGAGAAAGAACCAATGCCATTGATCAGGATCTTCCTCCCTTTGTCATCGCCGATGACGGCGTTCCCGTGGGGACAATTGAAGATGGAGACAGTGTCATCCTTTTCAACTTTAGAGGAGACAGAGCTCTTGAGATCACAAGTGCCTTTGAATCGGGTGAAGAATTTGACAAGTTTGACAGAATCCGGGTCCCCAAGGTTGAATATGCGGGAATGATGGAATATGACGGAGACCTTCATGTCCCTGCTCAGTATCTGGTGACACCCCCCGCGATCGACCGGACCATGGCAGAATACCTGGTGGCCACAGGAGTCAGGCAGTATTCCATCAGTGAAACCCAGAAGTTCGGTCATATGACTTATTTTTTCAATGGAAACAAGTCGGGTAAGTTCAGTGAAAAACTGGAAACCTATGTCGAAGTCCTGTCGGATGTTGTTCCTTTTGAACAAAGACCTGCCATGAAATGTGCTGATATCACCGACAAGGTGATCGAAACAATTCAAGATGGAGAATATGAACTTATCAAGCTGAATTTCCCCAATGGCGACATGGTGGGACATACGGGTATTTTTCAGGCTGTTGTCTGTTCCCTCGAAGCCATGGATCTTTGTATCGGCCGGATGAAAAAAGCTGTTGAAGAGGCGGGTGGTGTACTCATCCTTTCGGCTGATCATGGAAACTCTGATGATATGTTCGAGCATAATAAGTCGGGAGATGTGGTCATTAAGGAAAACGGTAAACCCAGGGCAAAAACATCACACTCATTGAATCCTGTTCCCTGTATCATTTATGATGCAGATTACAAAGGCGACTATTCCACACAACTTGTGGAAGGTCTGGGAATCAGTTCTCTGGCGGCAACGACCATCAACCTTCTGGGCTATGAAGCTCCCGAAGATTATGATGCCAGCATTCTTCAAAGGAAATAAAAAAAGGACCGGTTTTCCGGTCCTTTTTTTGTGTCCCCAGGGAAATCAGGGTAACCTGGTCGCTTTTATCCTTTCAATGGCCCAAAGAGTGTAGCGGCGTACTTTTTTATCGGGATCATCCTTCAGGCTTTCCAGAATCTCTGTATTTTCCTGAATCTGTACCAGGGCTCGAATTGCCAGAATCCTGATGTCCCGGTTGATATCTCTTGCCGCTAAAATAAGCCCGCGGCAGGCCTTTAAGGATCCGATCAGGCTTAAATTCCCTGCCGCTGTCAGCCGCTTGGAAGAGAAGGGGCTTTTCAGGACTCCTATCTGCACGTCCACATACCCCGTACTGTCCAGAACTGTTGTAATGCTCTTTTTTATCTGGGGATCGTTGGTCGAACCCAGAAGGTCCATGAGTGATTCTTCTACGGTTTCTCCCATTTCTTTGAATAGCTTGTTCAA
>NZ_JAQIBL010000337.1 GCF_027859075.1 Oceanispirochaeta sp.
ATCTGCTCTGCGAACGGTTCCTTAACCCCGAGCGCGTCTCCATGCCTGACTTTGATATTGACTTCTGCTTTGAAAGAAGAGGAGAGGTCATCGAATATGTAAACCGGAAATACGGACACGACCAGGTAGGGGGGATCTGTACCTTCGGAACCCTGAAAACAAAGGCCGTCCTCAAGGATGTGGCCCGTGTTCTGGATATTCCCTTTGCCGAATCCAATGCCATTACCAAGCTCATTCCCGAAGGGAAGGCTCCTGACGGCCGGAAGATCAATACCGAGGTGGCCCTGGAGATAGAGCCGAAGCTCAAGGAGTTCTACGACCGGGGCGGTGCCTATAGGGAGCTTTTTGATACGGCAAAGGTCCTGGAGGGGATGAATCGGCATATCTCCACTCATGCCTGTGGAAAGGTCATTGGGAATTCAGTCCTCACCAACTATGTTCCCCTCTATAAGGACCAGAAGACAGGTGAAATCACAACGGAATTCACCATGGACATCATCGAGCCCTGTGGGCTGGTCAAGATGGATTTCCTGGGTCTGAAAACTCTGACTCTTCTGAAGAATGTAGAAAAACTGGTTCAGAAAACAGATCCGGGTTTTAGTGTGGATACGGTTTCTGAAGAAGATGAGGCGACCTTTAAGATGCTCAGCAACGGAAAATCCACAGCTGTATTTCAGTTTGAGTCATCGGGAATGCAGGATATCCTCCGCCGGGCCAAACCCAATAACATTGAAGACCTCATAGCCTTGAACGCTCTCTACCGTCCCGGACCGATGCAGTTCATTCCCCAGTACATCGAAGGCAAGAAAACCCCCCGATCCATAACCTTTCCCGATCCGACCCTGGAAGAACTTCTGACACCGACCTACGGTGTTATCGTCTATCAGGAACAGGTCATGAAGGTAGCCCAGATCATCGGTGGATTCTCCCTTGGTAAAGCCGACATCCTCCGCCGGGCCATGGGTAAAAAGAAACTCAAAGACATGGAGAAGATGAAAGTAGAGTTTATTGCCGGAGCCAAAGAAATCGGACACAGCGAAAAGCATGCCTCTGGAATCTTTGACATGCTCGAGCCCTTTGCCGGATACGGATTCAACAAATCCCATGCGGCGGCCTACTCTGTGGTGGCCTATAAAACCGCCTACTGCAAGGCCAACCATCCGGCAGAATTCTGGGCAGCCAACCTTACCAATGAAATCAACGACACCGGTAAAATGACCGAAGACATGGAAAGTGCCAGAGATGAGGGAATTGAGATTGATGCTCCCGTTATCACCTTTTCAGAAAAGTTTTTCAATGTTGTTAATGGCAAGGTTTTTTATGGTCTAATCGGAATCAAAGGCATGGGAACAGCCGCCGTAGATGTGATCATCAATGAAAGGCATGCCCGGGGACACTATAAATCCCTTCTGGATTTTCTTGAAAGAGTAGATCTGCGCTCTGTGAATAAAAAAGTGATTGAAGTGAGCATTCAATCCGGTCTTTTTGACAGGATAGAGTCCAGCAACAGGGCGACCCTCCTCCATAATATGGAACGAATGATAGACCATGTGAACAGCATCAAGGAGCAGTCCCAGTTTGGTCAGGTCTCTCTCTTCGGTGAGAATCAGGATGAGATAACCCCCGAGCTGCGCCTGGAGGAAGTGCCCCCCTGGAGCAACAAGGATATACTGCAGATAGAGAAGGACAACCTGGGGTTCTATTTTTCTGGACATCCTCTGGATGAATACCGGCCCTTCTGGAACAAGTGCACCAACCTGAAACTGGACCAGCCGGGACGTGCTTCACCCGATAAGGAATACACCATCCTGGGGATGCTCAAATCCATCCGCACCACCATGACCAAGAGAGGAGCCAAGATGGCCTTCGCCTCGGTAGAGGACTTCAACGGCTCCATCGATCTGGTCCTTTTTTCAAAGACCTTCGATCAATACGCTCATTTACTGGAAGAAGACAAGGTTCTGGGATTCACCGGTCAGGTAGATCTGTCCCGGAGTGAACCAAGCTTCAAGGTCAAGGAGATCTTCCTACCCGAAGAGATGAGAGAGATTCAGAACAGCGAGATTCATATTGAGCTGGAAGAAAGGGAATATCTGAAAGACGAACTGGTAGATTTCAGAGCCTTTCTTCAAGACAGGAACGGTTCCAGCTCTGTATACCTTCATCTAAAGCGTCCGGAGAACAAGATCGTGGTCAAAGTATCGGGACAGATCACCATTGCCGCTAATCCTTCTGTCTTGCAGGAAATCGGTCAATATCCTATTGTATCTAATATTTGGAAGGAATAAGGCAGTTTTCGTCTTTTTCTATCTGTTAATCAGCTTAAGGGAGATTTTTAATGAGTCCAGTTCAGACTGTATTTCAATTTTTATCCGCACTAATATCCGTCTATATGCTTTTGATTATTTTCCGTGTCTTTCTGACCTGGTTTCAGGGTAGACTCAATGGCAAAGGAGTTGAAATTCTGATAAAAGTCACCGACCCCTATATGAATAGATTCAAAGGGATCAGCTGGCTCCGCTTCGGCTTCCTTGATTTTTCCCCCGTAGTGGCCATAGCCCTTTTAGGTCTGGTCTCACAAATTTTCAATTCTCTAGCCATCTCGGGCACTCTGACCCCAATGCTTATTGTGGTTTACATCCTCAGCAGCATCTGGAATTTCTTTCTTTTCTTTATTAATTTTCTGATTATCATGATGGTTTTCCGTCTGATTACCCTTCTGTTCTTTTCCACATGGAATCATCAGATCCTTTTTCAGATTGATACGATTTTGTATAAGGTGGTCGCCCGTATTCTAGGATTTTTTACGACAAAAACTGTAAAATTCTCCATAGCCTTGGCCGTCTGTGCCGGGATTCTTCTAGGTCTGAGAATTGCAGCGGGCATCGGAATTTCATTCCTGCTGAATTATCTGGCGGGACTCTAGATCCTGCATGTTTCTGGGAGAACTCCAACAGCCGGTCAACCGGCTGAAGGGGATTGGACCGAACCATCATAAATCCCTGTCCGCCCAGGGTGTCTTTACCATAGGGCAGCTTCTTTCTCATTTTCCTCTCCGTTATGAAGATCATCAGAGTGAGAAAACCATACTCCAGGCCGCCGGCATTGATGCGGTCAATACGGAAATGACTGTGATCGGCAGGGAAAGCTTTCCCTGGAAAGGAAGACCGACCCTGAAACTCCTGGTAGAAGATGAATCGGCCAGCGGGTCTCTTCTGTGCTACGGCCGTAATTTCCTGGGAGAGAAACTATTCACTGGGACAAAGATCTACCTTTACGGACAGTTTCAGTACCGCTTTGGAGAATGGCAGTGCGGTGCCTTTGAATTCGAAGTCATCTCGGAGACACCCGAGAAGTACGGCAGGATACTGCCTGTCTATCCCCTGGGAGGCAGCCTGAATCAGAATGTCCTCCGCAAGGCCATACAGCAGGGGATCAGGGAATACACTCCGGGACTGAAAGAAGAACTACCCGAACCTCTTAAGGAACATTACGGATGGTCTGACCGTCTGGCTTCCCTGAAAATGATTCACAGCCCCGCTACTCCCGAAGATGCCGAAAAAGCCAGGGCCTATTTTATCTACGAAGAACTCTTTCATCTGCAGACAGCAGTGGGCCGGAATGCGGTCAAACAAAGAGAAATCCATCGTGCTGTTCCTCACAAACTGCCCCGGAAAATAGAAGGCAGGCTCAAAAAAATTCTTCCCTTTTCACTCACCTCAGATCAGGAAAAAGTTCTGAATGAGATAACCGCCGATCTGGAGAGCAGCCGCCCCATGAACCGGCTGATACAGGGTGATGTCGGTTCGGGAAAAACACTGGTGGCCTTTATCGCAGCGCTGAATGCAATTGAGGGAGGCCGCCAGGCCGCCTTGATGGCACCCACAGAGCTGCTGGCCCGTCAGCATGCAGATAATGCGGCCCGTCTTCTAGACCCCCTGGGTATATCTATCGCCTACCTTTCGGGAAACACCCAGGGAGAAGGCCGGCGTCATCTGCTGAACCAGTTAAAAGAAGGAAATATTCAATTCGTTGTGGGGACCCATGCCCTGTTCTCCGAGGATGTGGACTACAAAGATCTGGGACTGGCGGTCATCGATGAGCAACACCGTTTCGGAGTTGCCCAGAGGCAGTTGCTGGCGGACAAGGGACGCTGTGTAGATCTTCTGTACATGACTGCCACCCCCATTCCCCGGACCCTGGCCATGACCGCCTTCGGCGATCTGGACGTCTCTACCATCAAGACCATGCCTCCCGGGAGAAAAGCCATCGAAACCCACTTGACCCGGGAAGGAAATGAAGAAAAAGTATACTCCTTTGTACAGCAGGAACTGAACAAGGGACGTCAGGCTTATTTTGTCTATCCCCTCATCGAAAAATCTGAGAAATTAAATCTGAAAGATGCGGAAAATATGTATGATCAGCTTCAAAAAGCCTTTCCCGGACGTTCTCTGGCTCTGATCCATTCACGCATTCCCGATGATGAAAAAAAAGCCAGGATGGAAGGATTTTCCACAGGTTCAGTGGATCTTCTGGTGGCGACTTCAGTCGTTGAAGTGGGAGTGGATGTACCGAATGCGACCATTATGGTGATAGAACATGCCGAACGCTTCGGCCTGAGTGCCCTTCATCAGCTCAGAGGTCGTGTGGGCAGAAGTGATATACAGTCCTTTGCCTTCCTGATCTACAGCAATAATCTTACAGAAGAAGGAAAAAAGAGACTGAAGGTTATGATGGAGAATTCAGATGGATTCATCATTGCCGAAGAGGACCTCAAGCTCAGAGGACCCGGAGAAATCGCGGGAGTCCGTCAATCGGGTTATATGAAATTCAGGATAGCCGACATGATCAGGGACAGTGATATTCTGATGCAGGCCCGCCGGGACGTGATTAAAATACTGGAAGATGATCCGGCCCTGATCCATCCTGAAAACAAGGTCCTCCAGGATCTGTGGGAATGTGCTCCCCCCTTCAGCGAAACCTTGATAAG
>NZ_JAQIBL010000338.1 GCF_027859075.1 Oceanispirochaeta sp.
CTCCTTTGATATAAAAATATCATGTGTCTCTATCGAGAATAGCACCGATCCGGCAGATCACAATGCGATATACTCTCCTGTTTTTGTAAGATTATCCAAAAAGAGCCATTATTTTTCCAAAGTAAAAACCCTGTAATCAATCCAGATGTATTTCCCATCTTCCACCGGAAAAGAGAGGTCATTGAAGCTCTTGTTGTTCAAAATGGCATCAGCAAGCTCTGTGATAGCCAGGGCCATAGAGGCAGAATCGTTGAGAACGGTTCCGTAAAGATAACCCTCGGAGATGAGCTCCACAGCCTGGTCAATGCCGTCGATTCCCAGAACGGGAATCCAGCCTTCGTCTTCCCTGTCCACCCGGCCATTTTCATTAGAATCTTTGAAGTAGCCCATCTGCCTCATCCGGTTGATGGCGCCCAGGGCCATGGCATCATTATTGGAGAGTATAAGTTCAAACTTATCACCGTAATTCACAATCAGATCTCCCATTTTCTCATAGGCTTCATCCCGATCCCAGTTGGCAACTTCTGTCACCAGCAGGTCCAGATCAAACCCCTTTAAACGGAAGGTCCGGACGACCTCAGAGGTTCTGGCTTCCGCATCCTGGTGCCCCTGTTCTCCTTTCAGAATTATGGTTTGAATCCGGCCGTCACCATTGCGGTCAAAGCGGTTGAGTTGATTCGGATTACTCCCGAAGAGCTCCATCACCAGTTGAGCCTGAATTTGCCCGGACTGTTCTGCCTTGGCTCCGACATACCAGGTTTGATCCCAGAGCTGAAGGTCTTTGAGCAGGGGCTCCCTGTTGAAAAAGATGACAGGGATTCCCTCGGCCCGGAGTTTCTTGATCACCGAATAGGCACCCAGCCGATCTACCGGATTGATCAGCATAAGGTCACAACCACTGCGAATCTGATTTTCGATGGTTTCATTCTGAAGAATCTGGGAATTCCGTGCATCAAAGGTCTGAAACCGGGCAAATTTCTCGCCCATCGAATTAATCTGCTGTGAAAATTTACTGACAAAAAGATCTTCATGGTTATATAAAAACAGGCCTACCTGCTTATCCGGGGCATGACAGGAACTCAACATGAAAATCAGCGGTGCAAGGAATGGCAAGAGACCCTTATTCATCATATTCCTCCTGAAAACCCGATGGAATCATCAGTTTCACGTTGGTCATTTCGTCCAGTTCGCTGGTAATAATCAAATCAGCCCTGTCCCCGTAATACAATTTCAGCCTCTGATATACATTCAGGAGGCCAACACTAAGCCCGTCGGATGTCCCCATCAGGATCTGATTCAGGTACTGTATTTTTTCTTCAGGAATACCATAGCCCGTATTTTCAACTTCAAAGATCAGAAAATGATCCTGTTTATACCCACGGATGATAATGGTCCCCTCTTCTTCTCCCACACCATGGTATATGGCATTTTCAACAAGAGGCTGAAGTATCAGCTTCATGACCTTATAGTTATAAATGCCTTTGTCGATTTCAATTTTATATTCAAACTTATCTATATATCGGATTTTCTGTATGGTGAGATAGTTTCTAATATGGGAAATTTCATCTTTAACAGAAATGAAATTTTTGCCTTTGGAAATACTGATTCTGAAGAACCGCGCCAGGGCGACAACCGTTGTGATGACATCCTCACTGCGCTCATTCTCTGCCAGCCAGACGATGGAATCCAGAGTATTGTAAAGAAAATGAGGATTGATCTGGTTCTGCAGAGCCACCAGCTCTGTTTTTCTTTTTTCACGCTGCTCTGAGACGAGACGGTCCATGAGGGTCCGGATCTCATCAATCATATTATTAAATGACTTAGCCACGAGAACAATCTCTTTCTGCCCCGTCACCTCAACCCTGCTGTAGAAATCCCCGCTTTCAATCCGGAGCATACACTTTTTCAACTGATTCAGGGGCCTGGATATTCTGCGGGAAATAAATAGGGAGACAAGGGCGGTGATTAACAGACTGCTTCCCATAATAATAAAGAGAGTCAGGAACATCCGGCTTTTGGCTTTCGTAATGTCATCGATATTCGTCACTGTGACGATCCTCCACCTGGTATGGGAGAGGGTGTTGATATTCCCGTACATACCAATGGAATTGATAACAGCCTTGAATCCTCCCAGATACTGGGCCCTGGCAAGGCGCAGACTCTCCAGAGTCAGGGATTCTCCACTCACTGTGGAATAAATCAGGGAATCATCATCATTGAGGATGAGGATATGTCCGCCTGGCCCGAGATTTGTTTTTCTGGCCAGCTCCTTGATGGCTCTGAAATTCAGTTCAAGAAGAAGAACACCTTTCTTTTGAACAGACCCGTCAAAGTAATCAACCACCTTGGATACAGAAATAACTTCATCCTGGGTTCTTCCTTCCCCTTCAGGTATATGGGGAGGAGAAAAATAAAAAATAGCATCATTTCTCAAGGCATTCTGAAACCAGAAGGCACTGGTGACCCCTTTTTTTGAGGTCTCTCGCTTCTGATCCCCCAGGAGGGGCTGGCCCTCCTTGTCATAGAGGGCAATGGAAACCACATCTTTCTTACTTTCCATATTAAAAATATAAATATTCTGAAGCGAATCATAAGAGTTTTTCAAATCCAGATTAAGAGAAGAGGATTGAATGTAATTGGCAGTTTCAATAATTGAATTGATATAACTTTCATAGTTCAGAACTATCTGTTTATTAATTTCCCGTGACTGACTCTCCACCAGGGCATCCGTACGAATGGAGAAGGTTGTATAGAAGATCAGTCCTGTCACAACAAGAACAATGGTGACGATGGTCAGTGTCGAGATGAGAATGCTTTGTCCAATGGACAGATCAGGTTTGATTGATTTCTTCACGGTATTTCTTGGGAGAGACTCCTGTGTATTTTTTGAAACTGTGGCTGAAATAATAAACTTCATTGTAACCGCATTTTCCGGCGATATCGATTATTTTTTCACTCGTGAGGCTCAGCAGCTCTTTTGCCTTCTCAAGACGGATCATGGTGAGGAATTTCACAAAGGTCGTTTGCTTCTCCTTTTTAAACAGGAGGCTCAGATAAGACACGGAGAGGCCCATTTCGTCACAGACCGATTCCATTGAAATACTGGTATCGGTATAGTTTTTTTCCATATAAATAATAGCATTGCCCAGCAGGCGCTGTGAGTTGGACACCTTATTTTTCAGATTTATTTCACGCAGCCTGAGAATGACCGAAAGAACCCAGTCAAACATCTGTTCCAGATTCCTGAAAAGGGTCATTTTTTCAAGAATATCCTCTCCCAGGGTCTCATCCAGATTGACCCCGATAGATTCTGAAAAATTGACCAGGACATTGACCATGTTGATGATGTAGGGCCTGAAGTTAGTAATGGTTTTACTGTCACGCAGTGCATTGAGTTTCAGAGACTCCATGACATTCCGTATCTCCGTGTCTGAGCCGAATTTAACATTGTAGACGATATCATTGATATCCGTATCGCTCAGACTCAGAACCTTGGGACGGTTTGCTTCCAGCTGATTGATGTACACAATTCTACCGGCATTGAGGAAGCGGCTGAATCCCAAAGCCTGTCCCGCTTCTTCATAACCCTCGCGCAACTCGGAAAACCCGCTGTGAAGATTGCTGACACCGATATCGATGGAAACATTCAGATACTGTTCCACCATCTTTACCATCTCATAAAAAACAGAGTCCACCTTCTTAAAGAAGTTCCGGCTGTTTTCCTTGATGACAAGGATGATCCCGCCGTTGAAATGAAAACTGTAAAAGCTATAGCCGTGGCGTTCCAGTATGGACTGGATCACAGAACGAACTGACAATTTAAGCTTTTCATATTCAATCACATCTCTATGATCCTGCCCCCTCTCTGTCTGGATATAGCTGAGGAGATACATTTTATCATCCAGAGAGATTCCATACTGTTTCAGATTTTGAATATCTTCAGTCTTTCCACTCTGGGAGGAGACAAGATAGGATGTAAAATAGTTGTCAATGATGAGAGGGATGCTCTGTTCATACCGTTTGCGCAGAGTATCCAGGTTGTATTTTTCCTTAAACTCATCGTCCAACTCAATTTTCAGCTTATCAAGGAAGACTGAAATATCATTCTGAGTCACAGGTTTTGTCAGGTAACTGGTAACATGAAGCTCCACGGCTTCCCTGGCATACTCAAACTCATCATATCCGGTGATAAAGGCCACACGAGTGGTCGGGAAATCCCTTTTGATGGTGCGGGTCAGCTCAATACCGTCCACAAAAGGCATTTTAATGTCTGTCAGAACCACATGGGGATTATATTTTTCGATGAGCTCCAAGGCGTCATATCCGTTCCCTGCCGCAGCGACGACCTGAAACCCGCTCTCCTCGGATATTTTGGATGAGATGCGTCCCCGCACCTCATCTTCATCATCCACCAGGATCATTTTATATAACTCATCCACTTTCTAAGCTCCTCAAAATCATCAACTCTCTTCTATTCTCATTCAGATGGGAGGATTTTGTAAAGCCTTAATAAGAAGGACGGCCTTGTCAGTACCCTTTTCCCGCCACCATGACATTGACGGGATCAAAAGCATGGCAGGGTGTCACCCCATGAACGGCCTCGCACCCGGGGCATTGGGCCTCAAAGGTTTCCATCTCAAAATTTGTGTCACAGACAGCGCATTTCACTGTCATAGGCATGGGCATATACTGCTGGGAAAATCCCATCATCCTGACCTTATCTACAACCTGTTTCCCATCAATAAAACTTCCTGAGCATCCATCGTGCATTATATATCTCCTTATTCTTTAATACTAATTTTGGGATTTTAACCCGGGTTTTTAACTTGCTACCAAGGCAATACCCTTCGGCCTTTACTTTTGATCACCCGGGTATTTTTTACACTTAAGGCCGAGGGGGGTCAATCAGACTTTCACCTGTTCTGAGCCTGGTGCGGTAACTGAGAAGAGTACGGTCGAGTTCTTCCAGTTTACCCAGGATTTTTCTTTCCTCATTAGTCGTTTCGATAACTTTGGTGATGCCTCCGTTTTTAATCACGATTCTCCGGTCGGCCATGAGGGCGAGAACAGGATCATGAGTGGCCATCAGGACAATTTTCTCTTCCGACAGGAGAAGCTGGAGAGCCTTTTTTCTGTCTATCCCGGCGTTTTCAATCTCGTCAATCAGAATAATGGGGGACTGGCTCAGGATGGCCGTATCGGCAATCATCAGGGCTCGAGACTGTCCTCCCGAAAGACTGGTGATGGGAGTATCAGGGGTAAACTGTTCTCCCGCCAGTTTATTGGCTTCTTCTAAAATCCGCCTGACCAGATCGGATCGGTCTTCAACCATCCGGCTTTCTGCATGAAGTTCAACGAATTCTTCT
The DNA here is from genome assembly GCF_027859075.1 of Oceanispirochaeta sp. NCBI lineage: Bacteria > Pseudomonadati > Spirochaetota > Spirochaetia > Spirochaetales > Spirochaetaceae > Oceanispirochaeta > Oceanispirochaeta sp. The sequence goes on from NZ_JAQIBL010000338.1 coordinate 5,367, forward strand.
GCCGAAAGATCCATGACAAAGTTCATATTCTGAGAGAGTTGAGCCACCAGTTTCTTTGCCCCGGAGAACCTCCAGGAGTTATCAGGGACAGCATCGTTGATCAGGATTTCCCGTTTGGTGGGAGTATCTTTCCGGGCGACCCATTCGATGTCTCCCAAGAGGCGGCTTTTCCCTGAACCCGTGGGACCGACAATAGAGATGATTTCACTCTTCCGGATGACCAGTTCGTCAAATCCTTCGGGATTTCCTGATTTATCCTGGCCGGGCAGGATGGTGAGAGAGTGAATCTGCTGCCCCTCATCCAGGAAGTTCAGCATCTGGTTGATGTACTCTGTAAGCTGCACCAGAAGATGAGCAGGGTCCAGGGCCCGGTCCTCCCGCTCTTCCTCATCGATGGTATCAAAATATCCGCTCCAGCTCAGAGAACCGGCCTTGGTAAGATCCAGGCCATTGTTCTTAAAAAAGGAATCCACAAAGGGATAGTCCCGCAGGATCTCATCTATTTTTCTGTGTTCTAACCGGTCTTTTGTAATCATGTTTTTTCCCAATTTTAAGTACTACCAAGGCTCATTTAGAGCCTTGGTGTTTCTATCCTGAGGCCTAAGGGCCTCGGTGTTTTTCTATCTCGAGGCCGAAGGGTCTTTGTTCTACCAAGGCTCATTTAGAGCCTCGGTGGTTCTATCCTGAGGCCTAAGGGTTTCAGGGTCTTTATCCTACCAAGGCTCATTTAGAGCCTTGGTGTTTCTATCCTGAGGCCTAAGGGCCTCGGTACTTTTCTATCTCGAGGCCGAAGGGTCATCCAGATTTATTTTGCGGACATTCCCCATTTGAAAGCTTTCACCAATCCGGGTTTCTCCCAGACAGTAGGAACAGAGAGCGGCGGGCATGGAAAAGCGGAGCTTTTTACCCACCAGGGTTTCGATATTATCTTTTTCTTCATAGAGGAGGGTGCTGAGTTCAAAACTGCCCTGTCCGGTCAGACCGTTGATATTCATGATCACCGCCGAGGGATTGACCATATTCACACGGCTGGCAAAGACTTCCCTCTCTGCCTGAGAAACGATGTCTCCCTTTGTAATAACAACAATGTCTGCCGACTTG
>NZ_JAQIBL010000339.1 GCF_027859075.1 Oceanispirochaeta sp.
GAATTGATTTTATTACGGAATTTTTAATTTGAAATTAAATCCATAAAATACAGATTATTTCCTTACGATTTCATGAGCATCATCATGACATTCATAGAATATTTCATTTATATATTATAGACAGAAGACCCTATTAAGCCCAATCAATTCATTCACATTTTACCCATCTTCAGGTATTGCTCCAGTAGAACAAAACAATAAAAGCCATGATACACATTTTGATTCAGGATTATGAAAACAGGAAAGATTGTAATCAAGTTATAGAACCATGGTCACACTGTCACAGCCCTTGAGAGCCGCAAAAGTACCATTTCTTTCGTCTTCTGAACTCACGATCAGTTCCAGGTGAAGAGAAATGTATTTCCCTTTTTTATTTGCATCCTCCAGGGCATACTTCCGGGAGGCCATTATGATCTTGATATCCCTGGTCATATCGTCTTTATTTAAACCAATCACCCTGTATGACCAGGAACGGGGATAGGTTATGTCATTTTTTTCCATGTGAGGAATTATAGCAGAAGAACTCGGTTGAGGCTTTATCATCAGTCCAGGGCCCCATGCTCTTTGGCAGTGCTGATCCAGTGTTCCGCCAAGTGGGCAGGTTCGGCGCCTAAGGCTCGTCCGAGCTGCAATGCCAATCCCATGAGTAATCCCGAGGCTTCCCCCATTGCTGAAAAATTGTCCAGTGTACCGAATGATTCCTGAGCTTCTGATTGGAGGAGATCAAAATGCCGGCCGGAAAAGGCCGCTGGATCATTGATATGATCCTTTAATTCAGGCAGCATCAGCCTGTCGATCCACTGGGGACCAAGCCGTTTTGTCAGCTCTTCTGGCTCTTCTGTTCCCATCTCCCGCCAGAGGCGTAATGTCTGAGTGTCACCCGATTCGGACAAACCGCTTTCAAGAAGAAGAGCAAATGCCCCGTCAGCCAGATTCTGCATCATTTCAAGGTACACATCCTGACCACTTTCACAGTTTTTTACATTTTGTCCCTCAATGTAGTCGGCAACAGTCAAGCTGGGTAATCCCAGTACCTCAGGACAGCCGTCCATGCAGGGAAATACAGAACCCTGATATATGTAGTACTGCTCCTCTCCCTGCTTTTGGCGGCCGAGGGGATAGAGGCGGCATGCAAGGGGACGCCCCCGATGAACACTGCATCCGAAATCAGGAATATACTGGCTGCATGCGGGCTGCTCTTTCCATCCCGCCGGTCCATTAAAGCGGAGACGGATGCCCCCGAAATCACAATATTGATCACGAAACTCTCTGGGGGTCAGCCCTTTTGCATCGGCCAGGAAAGCTAACTCCCAGGGATTAATTCTGACATTTTTGCCATGACAGCAGGTTCCGGAACGTGAACATGTGAGGGGCAGAATATCATTGAGATTGAGTTTCGTAGGTTCAGGCATCAGGGGGTTTCCTTTCATTGAATAGAGGGATCTTATCGAAAAAAATCGGAGAGGGAGGGATTCGAACCCTCGGTACTGCAGGCAGTACACCTGATTTCGAATCAGGACCGTTCGACCACTCCGGCACCTCTCCTAAGGAACAGACACATTCTACTACTAAAAGTGATTTTACCCAAAGGAAAAATGTGACAAATTACCAGTATGTTGCCTTTATCCTCAGGAATAGACCGTTGACTCCCCCTTCGTTCCACTCCTTATTATTATAAAGACCCGAAATGGTGTTAAAACCAGCCATAGTATATCCGGCGGTATACTCAACCCCGCTGTAATCGAGGGTGACACCCGTTTCAAGTCCCAGAGTGTCGCTCCAGACAGTACGGCTCAAATCATAATCTGTGAGAACAAGAAAGACCTCCAGTGCTTTGTACAGGATACCCGCATCAACACCCATCTCATGGCGGACTGAATCATCGTAATATATGGTCTGGTAAGCCAGGCCGGGATTAAAATCAAAGGACAGGACAGGCATGTTCAATGAAATACCTGCTGACAGCCTGAGGGCCTTGTCCAGATGATCCCATAGGGGATAGGTAGTAAAGTCATCCCCCTTTGTATATTTGATTCCCACACTGGCAGCGGCTTTCATCGGCTTAAAATCATAAGTGTAGCCTCCGGATGAAGCAATTTTGAAGGCATCACCGTTGACTGACGCAGCCAGTTCAGCATCCCAATTTTTTGAATCATACCAGAAGGAACTAAAGAGGTTCGGCACGCCAAGATCCTTCTGATAAGTGATCTGCCGGATATCGGTACTGCCGGATTCCACACCGATCAGATCCGGAACTGCAGCGCCCTGGATACCGAATCCATTTTTTCCGGTCCATTTGCCGCCGATCCAGAGGGACTGAGGGGTCATATCCTGACCCAATGCGGATTCGATTCCAGCAGATCTTGTTACCTGCAGCCATTTATGCACGGGATCAGGGGAGTGATACCCCGCCTGCACCTGAAAATCAGCAGGTAAATCCTGTTCCAGGAACAGTGAGTTCAGATAGAAATAGGACCCGTCAATACTTCCCTTGGAAAAGTCTTCAAAATTAACCTCCTCAATACCCGCCACAGTAAACAGCCTGGCAGAATCAGAGAGTTCGGACTGCAGATAAAGATGAAGGTCATCAAGCTGATTGTAAAATTGAGGGTCTCCCTTCTCGGCATCCGCCGTATCCGTATCCAGGGTTCCCCAGACCATTCTCCAGTCCAG
>NZ_JAQIBL010000340.1 GCF_027859075.1 Oceanispirochaeta sp.
ACCCCCAACTCGGGTGGTGTGACGGGCGGTGTGTACAAGGCCCGGGAACGTATTCACCGCGCCATGCTGATGCGCGATTACTAGCGATTCCACCTTCATGGAGTCGAGTTTCAGACTCCAATCCGAACTGAGACCGGCTTTAAGCGCTTTGCTCCACATCGCTGCTTCGCATCACTCTGTACCGGCCATTGTAGCACGTGTGTAGCCCAGGACATAAGGGCCATGATGATTTGACGTCATCCCCACCTTCCTCCGGTTTGTCACCGGCAGTCTTGCATGAGTCCCCAACTTAATGATGGTAACATACAACAGGGGTTGCGCTCGTTGCGGGACTTAACCCAACACCTCACGGCACGAGCTGACGACAACCATGCAGCACCTGTATACAGATCTCCGAAGAGAAACAGCTATCTCTAACTGCGTCCTGTATATGTCAAGCCCTGGTAAGGTTTCTCGCGTATCATCGAATTAAACCACATGCTCCACCGCTTGTGCGGGCCCCCGTCAATTCCTTTGAGTTTCACCGTTGCCGGCATACTCCCCAGGCGGTACACTTAACGCGTTAGCTACGGCACCTAGGACTCATGCCCCAGACACCAAGTGTACATCGTTTACGGCGTAGACTACCAGGGTATCTAATCCTGTTCGCTACCTACGCTTTCGCACCTCAGCGTCAATCCAGAGCCAGCAAGTCGCCTTCGCCTCTGGTGTTCTTCCTAATATCAACAGATTTCACCCCTACACTAGGAATTCCACTTACCCCTCTCGGATTCTAGTCATACAGTTTCCAACGCAACATCACTGTTAAGCAGTGTGCTTTCACATCGGACTTACATAACCGCCTACATGCCCTTTACGCCCAATAATTCCGAACAACGCTCGCTCCTTACGTGTTACCGCGGCTGCTGGCACGTAATTGGCCGGAGCTTATTCATATGCTAACGTCATCCAATACCCATTTCCTGATACTGTTATTCCTCACATATAAAAGTGCTTTACAATCTCTCGACATTCTTCGCACACGCGGCGTCGCTCCGTCAGACTTTCGTCCATTGCGGAAGATTCTTAGCTGCTGCCTCCCGTAGGAGTCTGGGCCGTGTCTCAGTCCCAATGTGGCCGGTCACCCTCTCAGGCCGGCTAATGATCGTCGCCTTGGTAAGCCATTACCTTACCAACTAGCTAATCATACGCAGGCTCATCTTTCAGCGGGGCAAACGCCCCTTTCCTCTACAAACATAATCGTAGAGATTATTCGGTATTACCCCATGTTTCCATGAGCTATCCCCAACTAAAAGGTAGATCACCTACGCGTTACTCACCCGTTCGCCACTCTCAAGAATCCGAAGATCCTCTACCGTTCGACTTGCATGCTTAAAACGCGCCGCCAGCGTTCGTTCTGAGCCAGGATCAAACTCTCCATGATATAGTTTATCCTCCGAAGAGGATAATTTTCTATCAAACCTTCAAACCATTGCTAAGCGGGTGTAAACACCCTCAACGGCTTAAAGTGAGCTAGTCCTTTTATACAGTAGATTTCTTCCTTGCGGAAAAGCACCACTGAGCTTAAAAGAAAACTAACGTTCGGATTCCATTTCAGCCAGAAGCCTAATTTGAAAACCTTAGCATTTCGTTCCTCAGCCTTACGGCTTTTGACGGGATTGTTCCTCGGCTAAAGCCTGCGGTACAACCCTGTACTCGGTACGAAATGTTATCGTACTACCAGTGCTTGACTCTCGTCAAATACTTCAATTTCCCTTCTCTAATTCCTTTGTAAAAGAACAATTAGCAAGTGATCTGTTTATTCAGCAAAATCACTTTAGTTCTGTTGGTCCGTGGCTTGTTAGCCCTAACGCTCCGTGAATATATAACTTATCCTGCTTTTATGTCAACCGCCTATTTTTACATTTTGTGAATTCTTTTCTGCAAAACCTATTGATGCATTTCAAAGGCTGGCTTAATCCTATGCTACAAAAGAATATAAATCGATCAAAGAGTCGCTTCTGCTTAAAACTTCTTATATAAAGAGAAGAAATTAATGAATATGATTCTTGTATCTCTGGATTTCACTTATATTGCTGACTCAATTTTGACTGCCCCTGTGAGTTTTATACTCGCAAGACGAATGGACGACTCATATCTACAAGAGGAACCTAAGTGGTGAAGTCAAAAAAAACCGCCCTTAAAAAACTGCTTACATCTGAAGACAGCTTGTGGGCGGTTATTGACCATTGTATAAAAAACTATTTTTTACCCGAATTTTTAAGTGCGTGTAAAATGAACTCTCGAAACAAGGGTCCTGCTTTAATCGGAGAGGAGGTGAATTCAGGATGAAACTGAACACCAACTCCCCAAGGATGATCCGGCCATTCTAAAGATTCAACAAGAGAACCGTCGGTGGTTGTTCCCGAAAGAATCAACCCAGCCTTTGATAAGGCCTCCCGATAGCTATTGGAGACTTCATATCTATGTCTGTGACGTTCATGAATATTCGTTGAACCATAGGCGTTAAAGATATGAGTCCCTTTGGTCACCAGAGATTCACTCAGCCCGAGTCTCATTGTTCCACCGTAGGCAGTCACATCAACCTGTTCTTCCAGTAGTGAAATGACTGAGTTATTCCCCTCGGGTCTGAATTCAGAACTGTCAGCATCTTTGATTCCCAGAATAGAACGACTGTATTCGATGACCATGATCTGCAGGCCCAGGCAGATTCCAAAACAGGGAATCTTATGCTCTCTGGCAAACCTCGCCGTCTGGACCATACCCAGAATGCCCCTGGAACCAAAACCACCAGGAATAAGGATGCCGTCAAAAGGAGCAAACAATTCATCTAGTGTTTCACCTGCGGCGATTTTCTGTTCCACATCCTCAGAATCGATTTTTATCAGGTTTAATCTTACTTCATTGGCAAAGGCTCCGTGAACCAACGACTCATCCACTGATTTATAGGCATCACCTAGTTCGATATATTTACCTACCATGGCAATGTTGACTGTCGTTTTAGCATTTTTATGTATATCCGCCAGCCTGCCCCACAAACTGGTAATCTTGGATTTTCGGCTGCGGAGCCCCATTTTTCGGCAGACAACCTCATCCATTCCCTGCTGGTGATATACAACCGGGATTTCATAAATAGTCGTATCCACATCATGAGCCGAAAGAACACAGTCATGATCAATGTTGGTAAACTGGGATATTTTCCGTTTCAGATCATCGGGCAATTTTTCCTGACAGCGGCAGAGCAGTACATCTGGCTGGATACCGATCTCTCTCATTTCTTTCACTGAGTGCTGGGTAGGCTTGGTTTTCACCTCCCCCCCTGAGACAGTAGGAACCAGTGTCAGGTGGACCGACAATGCATCCCCATGACCTTTTTCGTGAATGATCTGGCGGACTGCTTCAAGATAAGGAATAGATTCAATATCCCCAACTGTGCCACCGATTTCAACAATGGTAATTTCGATCTCTGGTTTTTCACCCAAAGTAAGAATACGTCTTTTAATTTCATCTGTAATGTGAGGAACAACCTGAACACACTTACCGAGGAATTTCCCTTCCCGCTCCTTCCGGATAACAGCATCATAAATTTGACCGGTTGTAACAGAGTGGGCGGCACTCAGTGGTGAATGAGTAAATCGCGCATAGTTACCCAGATCAAGATCTGTTTCTGCACCATCATCGGTGACATACACTTCTCCATGCTGATAAGGACTCATGGTCCCTGCATCGACATTAATGTATGGATCGACCTTGATCATACAAACAGAAAACCCTCGATTTTCAAGGAGGGTACCCAGGGATGCCGAGGCCAACCCTTTTCCAAGGCTGGAACAAACACCGCCTGTGACAAAAATATACTTCTTCATGTGATAAAATTATTCCCCGGATGCTCTCGCTCTGTCAATTACAGGAATTGCATTTTTAATGAGTAATCATTAGATTATCCTGAATAGAGCTCAGCATCCTAGACATTTGAGATAAGGAGACAATATGAAATCAATAAAAACAGAGTTGGCCCCAGCTGCGGTTGGACCCTATTCTCAGGGAATCGATACGGGCACAATGGTTTTTACATCTGGCCAACTCCCCATTGATCCCGTCAGTGGTAAGATGATTGATGGCCCCATTGAAGAGCAGACAAGGCTGTCCCTCCTCAATGTGGAAGCAGTTCTGAAAGAGGCCGGTAGTGATTTAAATAAAGTCGTAAAAGTCACAGTGTTTGTAAAGGACATGGGGAATTTTTCCAGAATCAATGAGGTTTATAAGGAATTCTTTTCAGACCACAAACCGGCTCGGTCTCTGGTGGAAGCCGCCCGTCTGCCCCTGGATGGAGAGATCGAAATTGAAGCCATCGCTCTCAAATAAATGAAAGCAGTTCTCCAAAGAGTCTCAAGAGCGACCGTCACCATTGATAGAAATGAAACCCGGTCCATAGGGCCGGGTCTTCTGATCCTTCTGGGAATTTCTCATGAAGATACAAAAGAGGATATTCATTGGTTGACGGGAAAAATTTCCGGGATGAGAATCTTCACAGATCCAGATGGAAAGATGAACCTGTCTGTCCAGGATATTAAGGGAGAGATTCTGGTTGTAAGCCAGTTCACTCTTTTTGCCAGTACAAAGAAGGGGAACAGACCCTCTTTCAACAAGGCTGCCCCACCCGAGCTGGCTATTCCTCTTTACAATGATTTTGTTAGTGAATTAAGAAAAAATACCGGATTACATACTGAAACGGGAGAATTCGGGGCTTATATGGAAGTCCAGCTCTGTAATGATGGTCCCGTTACAATTCTAATCGATAGCAAAAATAGAGAATAAATCCTTATCTTATGAAAACCAGAGCTCACCAAAAAACTCTGTTTTGTGAAAATCAGGAGACTCTGACATGACCGGATTCCAGCACAGGTAGTGAGGCGTCTGCAGAAGGTCTCCGCATTTGTATAGATTGCCCTGCATCTTCAAGCCCTTGAAAGTATCATAGGACTCTTTAAAAAATGCTGAGGTAGGTATCACCAACATCAAGGACCAGGATGGTGCCTCATCGACCAGTCCTTCATGATAATGATGATAGGGCGAAGTACCAAGAGAGGGTATCCTGACGATCCGATCCAGAATGCTTTTTTCAGGTACTTCCCGTTCCTTCCGTTCAACACCCACCTGTGCCAGTACAGAGCCAAGACAATTAAACTCAAAGTTATAATAGTATTCCTTATTTTCAGGAGACAGAAACAACTCTACACAACTATCCTTGAAAACATCACTGCCGTCCTGTGTAAAAGTCCCCAGGATTTCCCTCTCCCTGACATAATACTTCAGCAGCAAATAATTTTGATACCAGGCTATCCTGAACTGGACATCTGGTTTGTCAGGATATTCAGGCCAGGGAACATTCTGAATAGAGGCGGGTCTCCCCATCTGGTCAAAATCTGATGAAAATTTCTGAGGATCTTGACTCAAAAGATCAAAATCAGGGGCAACTTCAGGAATAATCAATTTACTGCAATGGTCCATCAGCGCCACCAACTTTTTCGTTTATATATTTTAGGGAAATTAGGAGCATCAGCCTTTTTTATGGAATACTGTTCAATCTTGTTGTCGATGAGAGACAGGATTTTCCGGTTTAAGTCATTCTGAGATCTACTAATCAGGTGAGTTTCGGACAGGTTCATTTCCAAATTTTTTCTCAGATCTTTGAGAAGTATTATTTTTTCAGTATATCCCAGAGTACGCTCCTGATCCCCGATGAAAAGGTTATCGATCCTGGTCAGTACTTCACAGGTCCTGAAAACCGGGTTGGATGCCCCGGCTATGATTCGGATATAATCGGGCATCAGCCCATTCAATGCACTTTTTTTTGAAATCATTCTTTATCCTGATGAATTTATTATATTAAAACACTGGTATCTAATCAAAAGTTTCAGTTGATGCAATATACAATCGTCACTCCATCACTCTACGGTCAATATCAAAGTGGGGTAGACCCTGATTATCCTGGGTAATTCTATAAACTACAAGTTCCCCCGTTCGTATTGTCAATTTTTGATGCTTTTTCCAACCAGCTCCACTCCAGGTCAGTTCATAGATTCCAGGCGGTAAAGGCCAGCTGTTCCCTTCCGTGGCAAGCGTACCGAAACGCCCTTTAGAATCGAGCCAAAGCCCTCCCTGGAGAATTTTTTTACCGTTGACTCTCAGTTTTAAACGATCCATATTATGATGAACATCAAGTTGTCCGGGGTATGGACGCAATGCCGCTTCCAGGATCAGGTCATCCTGATAGAATTCCGGAGAAATATTAAAAGTTGACTCATAATACCCGGGGAAACCAGCCTTTATCTGGTATGTAAATCCTGAAACAACCGTTGTATCCCTTGTAAGAGGATACCAATCACCCTTTGAATTCCGGATAAAAACATGCCCTTCAGGAGACAAAGGCTCTCCTGTCAGTGTATCTGTCAGGATAAGTTTCACATCCATGGGCCGCGATTGAAGGGGAGGAGCCGTCAGTTCTATGACAAGAGTCCTCCCCTGAACAGAGAGGGGAGGAAGATAAAAGCTTTTCCACACAACCCTGTTCCCCCAATTTGCTTTCAACCTGTAAAATCCACTTTTTTTATAAAATGAATTTCCAGAAAAAACCGCATGATCCCAAATCTCAAGAGATTTCAAAGAACTTCCCTCTTCCCGGAACAGTTCAAGACTCTTAAGGGGAAAAGCTTCTCCCTGCCCCTCCTGGTACAATTCAAAGGAAAATCCGCCGACCTGTTCTGGAAGAAACCATTGATAAAAGTGCCCTCCAAACAAGAGACCAGAAAGAACAACTATCATCAAAAATAAAAACAGCAGGGTAATCAGGAATGTTTTACGAGACTTCTTTTTCACGCCCAGAACCTGGGAGAAGCCTGAGTTTCCATTAATTTTACGGGTTTTCCCTTTAAATGCCGGTTGAGAAGTCAAAGTTCTTATTCTCCGGGAAAGATCCTCAATGGAACTCTCATCATTCATTCTGAAGGAGCTGAGAGCTTTCAGCACACGAAAAGACGAGGGATACCGAAGCAGGGGCACCCGGAAAATACAGCGCCTGATAATCAACCAGCTTGAAATTCCATAAGAGCGGATCAAAAACAATAAGGAGGGATGCCGACCTTTCAGTACAGCCCTCCGCATATCCTCCAGGGTCTCTGCTTCAAAAAGCTTCCTGTTTGTAAGAAGCTCATAATAACTGACTCCCAGAGCATAAAGGTCGGTTCGAAGGGTTATTTTGCCATGACCGGAAAACTGTTCAGGAGCCATATAGGAAGGTGTTCCGATTAAAGGGTGCTCCACCCGGTTGTCCTGTTCATCGTGATCAGCCGGGTCTTCAAGCATGGCGATTCCAAAATCACCCAGCTTTACATCGCCATTTTGAGAGATAAAGATATTGGAGGGCTTGATGTCCCTGTGAATAATTTTTCGATCATGGATATAATTCAGGGCCTTACAGCAGCATCTGAGAATATAGCGGATGGTTTCGTGATTCAATGGGCCCGACTGTTCAATAATACGGTCCAGGGAGGCACCCTCTACAAATTCCATGACCATAAAGTGGCGGCTGCCTTCCTTGAAATGATCATACACCTTAACGATATGGTCATGATTCAAATCCATCATAAGAGCGGCTTCCTGCAAAAACCGGTCATAAAAGGATTTTTTGCCCCTGAGATTCAACTTTTTCAAGACGACTTTTCTTTTAAGAGTTGGATGCAGTCCCAAATAACCAATGC
>NZ_JAQIBL010000341.1 GCF_027859075.1 Oceanispirochaeta sp.
GGTTCGGCTTCTCTTATCTCTTTCAAAAATTTTACGATGTTATTCATCTTTTTATTATGGAACCTGGCCTGAACATGAAGGCTCTTGCCCGTTATAGTAAAGGTATAATCGTCGTTCACACCCATTTCTTCGGCCTTATCCTGGTAAAATTGTATCATTGTGTCGTTGATCAGATCTGTCGTCCTACCCTCAGATAAGGGTGTCAGGATATACTCGGAACCTGCATATGAACCCATGAGTGTTTTCTTTTTGCGGTGCTTATCCTTCTGAAGCGGATAGAACTTCAGCTCATTCACAGTAAATCCTGCCGGCAGATATTCATTGACTCTACTCATCAGAAGCTCATCGCTCATATCAGGTCTGACCGGCATTTCAACACCCATAATTTCCTGGTCTCCCTGGATACCGAGGCTCAGAGGGTGAGCAAACTCAATCTTAGGTTTAGGATTGAAACCCTTTGTAAAGGACAGGTTTATTCCGCTGCACTGGAAGGCCCGTTCGAAAACATGAAGAGTATCCAGGTGGCCCAGGTATATGGCCTGGTCCTTTTTGGAAAAACCGAATACAACCTTGACTGAATCTTCTCCCAGATTATGTGTTTCTACATCCTCTGTTTTATCGATGGGAGGCAGATCGGGAAATATATGATCTTCAGGATATTTAACACTAATCTCTTTATTGCAGACACCACAGTTTCGCTGACAGTCCTCTTCACAGGGTTCCGTCATTTCTGAGTCTGCGGATTTACAATTTTCCCCGCTGAGATAGGATCGGCTGACCCGCAATGAAATGGAATCCCATGGCAGAGCTTCTTTCTCACCTCGTTCCCGGCAAATCTCATTTTCAACATCCCAGTCACACTCTTCGATGACTTTTTTCCAGATGGATCGATCGTGAAACTCTTCCCAGGCATCGAAGCGGGCACCATTTCTGAATACTTTTTCAAGAATATCCCCGGCTCTTCTGTCTCCCCGGCTTACAATGCCTTCAATAAAGGATGAATAGGGAGAATGAAAACCAAACTTGAAGTTTTTATTCTTCAGGCCGTCTTTCAGAGTCATGATTTCTTTCATCCCCTCCTGATCATTCATCTGACGAACCCTCTCATAGGGAGTATGGGGCTTGGGAATAAAAACTCCTGCATTGACATTGAATTTCATACCCGATTCAAACTGAAGCTCCTGAAGGAACTCTACAATGGCTTCGCTCTCCGATTTTTCGCCACATTCCACAGGCAGGCCGAGCATAAAATAAAACTTTGCCAGTTTCCATCCCTTCTTCTTGGCTTCTTTCAGGAGTTCCAGGATTTTGTCACGTGAAACATCCTTATTCAGGCCTTTCTGTCCTGCCGAATCAGGTGTTTCTACAGCAAAAGTAAGACCGCTCCTTCGTACCGTTGACAGTTCTGTAAGCAGATTCAGATTGAGGGAGTTCACTCTGAGTGAGGGCAGCTGGAAGGAAATATGCCTGGAGTGATATACCTTGTTGAGGTGTTCCACCAGAGGAAGCAGGCCCTTGTAATCACCTGAGGATAGAGAGGAAAGAGTTATATTTCTGAATCCGCAGCTTGAGACAAGGTGTTCGGCTTCTTCCAGGATATAGGAAACATCCTTTTGTCTAAAAGGTCTGTAGAAATATCCGGCATGACAGAAACGGCAGCCATTGGGACAACCCCTCATGATCTCAATAACCCCGTGCTCCTGCACCGTTGTCAGAGAGGCAATAGGAAGATTACTTCTGACCGCAATACTTTTCCCAAAATCGCTATAGATGGCCCGTAGGGTCTTCGTTTCCTTACCAGGCCACCAATAGGCCGGGTCTTGTCTCAGGATCTCTGACAGAGCTTCTTTGCCACCAGAACGGGCTTTGACCAGTGAGGCCGCATATTCATTGATAAAAACCTCACCTTCTCCAATATAGACATAGTCTACAAAGTCGCTGAAGGCTTCAGGATTTGTCGCTGCGGGTCCACCGGCAACGATAAGAGGATCACCAGGCCCTCGATCTTTTCTTCTCAGTGGGATGTGTCCCAGATCGAGTATATTGAGTAGATTGGTCAGAGTCAGTTCATATCCGATGGAGAATGCCAGAATATCCAGCTGATTCAGGGGAATTCCAGATTCCAGGGTAAAAAGAGGCAGTTCTTTCTTTCTCAGAACCTCTTCGAAATCCTGAGCCGGTGCAAAAACTCTTTCACACTGTATTCCTTTCACGGCATTGTAACGGTTGTAAAGGATTCTGATGGCTTGATTGGACATCCCTATCTCATACATGTCTGGAAAGGATATCGCCATTTTCAGAGGTTCATCTTTCTTGTAGATACACCCTAATTCACCACCCGTGTATCGGGCTGGCTTACTCACCCGAAGAAGTTCCCGGGAAAGTTCTTTATGTACTGTGATATTTGTCATTAATTTGCGTTTTTATATCGTCTGTGATACACACTTAAAAGGATGCCTATCCCGAAAAGAATGGTCCACAGCGATGATCCTCCATAGGATAGAAAGACAAGAGGAATGCCTGTTATGGGCATGATTCCTATAGCCATTCCGATGTTTATCATGAAGTGAAAGAATATCATTCCTACCATCCCGGATGCAATCAGGGAACCAAAGAGATCCCGTGATTTCAGGATAATATTGATGCATCTCCAAAATATTATAGAAAAGAGAATGATTATAAGGAGATTCCCCATAAAACCAATCTCTTCGGAGATAATTGAGAAAATAAAGTCTGTGCTTTGTTCAGGAAGATAGCGGTAGTGAGATTGTGTTCCCTGGAGGTAGCCCTTACCGAAGGCTCCCCCCGATCCTACAGCCGTAACCGATTGTATTATGTTCCAACCCGATCCTCTGGGATCAACCTGAGGATCAAGAAATACAATAAGCCGCATGACCTGATACTCTTTTAAGACCTTCCTGGCAAAAAAAGAGAGAACATAGGATATTCCTGTGACTGTCAGCAGGGATGAGAGCATATAAAAGTATCCCTTTCTGGTAAATCGATAGCCTACCATTGAGATGACCGCTATGGCCGCCACAGTCAGGCTGATGACAGTCATCACTTTTTGATCCGTAAAGAAAATGATTGAGTTACTGCCCGACTTGGATATGAACATGGTGTAATAAGGAAACATTGAAAAAAGAATGGTGAGAAGTCCCGTGGAAATCAAAAAAACAAGATAACGGCTTTTCCCACCGGCCATATACATGATGACAATAAAAATAGGTATAAAAACCATGGCCGTACCCAGATCCGGTTGGATCAGCACCAGTCCCATGGGAATGGCGATAATGAGGAGGGAAATGATAAATGTTTTCAATGATTGGATTGAATTACGGTTATTTTCAAGATAGCTGCTCAGGAACAATATGGTTGTCAATTTAGATATTTCTGAGGGCTGAATTCCAAGAGAACCAATTCCAATCCAGGATCTTGAGCCGTTGACGACCTGTCCAAAAGAGGCAGTCAAAAGGAGAAGAAATAAAACAATCAGGTAGAGCCAGGGAGAAAGAACCTTAAAGGTCTTATAATCCACAAAGGAAACTATCAATAACAACATGTCTCCGCTGATGACCCAGACTATCTGTTTCATATACTCACTGCTCACAACAATACCATTTGAATTGACACCACTGGAGTAGATAAAGAAAATCCCTATAACCATCAGAAGTTGAACAGAAATAAATAGAAAAAAATCAAATCCAAAGATGGAAGAGAAATTGAACTTAACCTTCAATTTGATCCTCCAGTTGGATATCTCTCGTGTACCACACTCCCCTTGATTTCATATATCTGATAGTTTCCTCATAATTCATTTTGCCGTAAATGCCCTGATAAATGATGTCTGCCGCCTTGGGAGCCCACCACTCCCACTCATTGGATGCTTCAATCATGGTGATAACCACTAATTTTTCATTCTTGTTGTCTTCCGTCCATGGCCCGTAGGAGGCAAACCAGGAGTGCCAGTTCTCTTTCAGTCCTACTTCTCCGGTACCGGTTTTTCCGGCTACTTTGACCTTATCGTTGAGAATAACAACTTCTGCCGTTCCCTCAGTGATGACCTTGCGTAAATAATTTCTCATTTTATATAGGTTTTCCTGGCTCAAATTCGTCTTTCTCAAGACTTCCGGTGTTATTTCCTCAACAATAGAGCGGTTGGATGTGTTTACAACCTGTTTTAAAAGATGAGGTCTGTAAATCTCACCATCATTAGCAATAGCCGCGACGACATTGGCGAGCTGCAGGGGAGTCACAGCCACAAATCCCTGTCCAATGGAGGCATTGAGAGTATCCCCTCCCGTCCAGGAGCTGTTATAGCTCTGTTCTTTCCAGGCAGGAGAGGGAACATTTCCTGCCACTTCTCCCTGCAGGTCGATTCCTGTCACTGCCCCCAGTCCGAAGGAGAGAGCGTACTCGGAAATTTTTTCAATCCCCAGGTTTTCAACACCCATGGTTCCGAAATAAATATTGCAGGATTCAGCCAGAGCTTCTCCCAGGTTGAGCTTTCCATGACCTGTCTTCTTCCAGCACAAAAATGTCCTGTTTCCCAGCTCCATGCTGCCTGTACAGTCTACCAGTCTATTTTCACTGACGGTACCCTCTTCGAGTAGAGCTGAAGCCATGAGTATTTTAAAGGTGGATGCAGGTGCATAGGAGGACTGAATCGCCCTGTTCAGGAAGGGAAAATCCGAATTCAGTGACAGGGCGCCGAAGCTTTCTGGTCCGGGCTGATTGAAGAGATTCGGATTAAAACCGGGATAGGAAACCAGGGCCAGAACTTCCCCATTTTTCGGGTTTAAAACAACAACAGATCCTTTTCGTAGACCCAAAGCTTTCTCAGCCAACTCCTGAATATGCCTGTCAATTGTGAGAACCAGATCATATCCGTTTTCGGGGGCTTGAATATTGCCCTCCTTATTCATCTGCTGTCCCTTGACATCTACGGTGTTAAAAATCTTCCCATTCTTTCCTCTCAGAATATGATCATATTGTTTTTCAATGCCGTTTTTTCCTAGAACAGAACTGGAGACATAGCCCCGATTGTACAGTACCTGCAGTTCTTCGTTGGTAATATTGCCAACGTATCCCAGGACATGAGCAATGGAGCCGGTTATATTATAAAATCTTTTAGGCTTGCTGCTCCATGTTATACCGGGGAATTGTTCAATATTCTCGGCAATTTCAGTAATCATTTCATAGGAAACACCATCGGCAATTTCGATGGGGATGTAGGAAGAGAAACGGTTATCAAGGAATTCTTTCTGTAGTTCATCCAGGGATATATTCAAAATTTTCGAAAGAACTTCAAGCATGGCGGGAAATGTAGTCTCATCTCCATCGGCGGAAATAAAATTGACTGCAAAGGAGTCCACGTTCATGGCTAGAGGAACATCCATATACCTGTCAAAAATACGGCCTCTCTGAGCCGGTATGATATTGGATCGCTGAGAGACAGCCTTGGCTTTCCGTTCGTAGATGAGGTTGTCTACAATCTGGAGGTTGAAGAGCTTGTAAATATAAAAGAACACAATAATCACAAAGAAAGAGCAGAGGACTAGAATTCTGGTTCTATTGATTTTATCTCTGGAATTCATGAATTAAAGGGTTTTCCTTTCTTTAAGGATTAAATCAAAGAAAATCTTAATAAGCTGAAACAAAAACGGGGCTAACAGGGCGTTCATCAGCAGCTCAAATCCGAAGGATGTTGTTATGAAAATCTTTCCAGAATATTCAACATTGAAAGTTTGCAGTATCAACCAGGATAAAGCCCCCTTGAGCAATGTCATCAATGAAACAGACAGAATAGGAAATAAAACAGGATCCATAATGAGTCTGTCATGAAAAAGACCGGTTAAAAATCCAATGATGGTCCTGATCAGACTATTGAATCCCAAGGGAGAAAGACTCAGGAAATCTTCCATCAATCCCGTGGCGAAACCGGTCATCTGTCCGCTTACACTTCCATAACGGATAGAGATATATACAAGAATAATCAGTGTTATGTCCGGAGTTCCCAGGCTCAATGTTATATATCTTGAAAGAGTCGTTTTGATCAGAATTGAAAAGATCATCAGCCCCAGTATGGTAAGTGATTTTTTCATTCGTTCTGCTCCGGTTTTCCCGTCAGGATAAATACAAACTCCAGATTACCGAAATCAATGGTTGGAGACACCTCAATCTCAAGAGATGTATCGTACTCTCTCGATGTAATGCTTTCAACTTTTCCGATATATATTCCTCCGGGATAAAGTGACTGCATTCCTGATGTGATCACCATATCGTTTACATTGATCTGTGCAAGAGCTGTCTTTTTTACATAATCCATAATCAGATGATTTTCTGTATCCCCCAATCCACTGATCAATCCTTCATACCTTGAATACTGAAAACGTGAGGCTACATAGCTGGTACTGTTATATAGGGGGATAACCTGAGACGAATTAAACCCTGTTTGAATAACCTTCCCCACAAGGCCGATGACACCGTTTTGATAGGCTGTTACCGGCATATTCTTGCTGATGCCGTCCAGGCTGCCCTTGTCTATGATAAAGGATGAAAAAAGATTAACCGGATCCTTGCCGATAATTTTGGCCGGTATATGAGCCAGATCCAAGGACTTGGAAAATCCTAACTGCTCTCGTAATAGCGCGTTTTCCTGAATAATTTCCTCAAAATTTCTATTCATTTCCTGAAATTCATTCAGTTTAGCCAGTGTCTGATCGTACTGATCTTTGAGATGTTTCAGTTCATTAATCGAATTCACCGTATCTGTCACCCAGGTAATCGTTCCATGAATACCCTGCTGAAACAATGATAAAACACTCATTCCCACAGATTTGGGTGAAAGCAACATCATATTTGTTGAAAATATGAGAATTAGTATATTAAGAGCTATAAGTATCAGAAAGGACGGGACTCCCCAGAATCGATTGCTTCGCTGATTTATTGCCATTTATGATCGCTTTTAAGAGTTCAAATTATCATAAATACTGCGATTGCTGTTTGCCCCTTTGGCATAATCAAAGTACATTCCTGCACCTAAAGCAACACAAAGGAGGGGATTTTCAGCCAGAATAACAGGAACACCCGTTTCCTTGGACAGCAGTTTCGGCAATCCCTTAAGAGCAGATCCACCGCCGGTCATGACGATTCCTCTCTCAACGATATCCGCTGCAAGCTCGGGAGGAGTCTGGCCCAAAGTTCTCTTCACCTCTTCTACAATGGCATTGATTGGTTCCTGAAGGGCTTCTCTGACCTCTACTGAATCAATTTCAAGACGCCTTGGAAGGCCGGTGATTGCATCTGTTCCTTTAATCTCCATCTTTTCAATCTTATTATCCGGAGAAGCATTTCCAATGCTGATTTTTAATTTTTCAGCAGTCTGCTCCCCGATAATCAGATTGTGTACAGTTCGGACATGCTTGATTATGGCAATATCAAAGCCATCTCCCCCCAGTCTGATGGCATTGGAGACAACCATACCACCGAGAGAAATGACAGAAATTTCTGTTGTTCCGCCACCAATATCAACAACCATATGTCCTGCCGGCTCAAAGATTGGTATATTAGCACCAATGGCTGCAGCCAGTGATTCTTCGATTATTTTGACTTCTCTCGCCCCTGCTTTGAAGGCGCTCTCTTCCACGGCTCTTCGTTCCACCTCTGTAATACAGGAGGGTACACCAATAACCATTCTCGGTTTGATAATCCATCTTTTAGGAAGAACCTTTGCAATGAAATACCGAAGCATTTTTTCTGTAGTTTCAAGGTCGGCAATGACACCGTCCCTTAAGGGTCGGATGGCAATGATGTCTCCAGGTGTCTTCCAGAGCATTGCCTTGGCTTCAGTCCCCACGGCAACAACTTTTTTTGTTCCCCGCTCTACAGCCACGACTGAAGGCTCGCTGCAGACAATTCCTTTTCCCCTGACATATATTAGAGTGTTGCAGGTTCCCAGATCAATACCGATATCAGTTGAGAATCCGTCGAATAGTTTCTTTGATCGAGCCATAATTCCTCCCAGGAATACTTAACAAAGTTATTTTTAGATAATGTATGTTCATACTTTATCAGTTATATAGTCTAAGCCGTGCACCCCGGTGCTCCGGATCAATCCTTAAGGTCTGGTGCCAATAGGACCGTGCCGATTGATTTTCCTGGTTGAGAAAATTTATCTCACCCAGTAGAAAATAGGCCTCTGCCACGGTCGGGTCTAAATCTGTAAGAGTTATAAATGTCTCTTCGGCCCTCTTCAGATTTTTTATATCATAATAAAGTTTTCCCAGATGAAAAAGCCCTTTTTTTCTTAAAGATTCATCACTTGTCTCTTCAATGAGGATTTTATAGTATTCAGCGGCTTTATCATATTCCCCGAATTTGAAAGAATCTTCAGCAATTTTAAGATAAAGCCTGTCTGATTGGAATTTTTTCAGGGCAGTTTCATAAGATTGTATGCTCTTTTCATAATCATCAAGGTATGAATAGGCTTCTCCCAAAAACTCATAACTGTCCTGGTTTTCATACCCTTCATCCATAGCTTTCTGCAGGTATTTGATGGAAAGATCGGCATAATATTTCCCTTTATAGAGGTATGATTTACCCAGAATATAATAAACCAATTCAATTTGAGGGATATCCTTAAGGATCAAAGCTTTTCTAAGGTCCAGAATTGCTTGATTCAGATAGACATTGACTTCATCAACCGATATCTGTGAGATGGCTTTATGATAGCCGGCAAACCCGGAAAATATCAGATTGTATGGGTCCATGGGATTAATTTCCAGGCTGGTCCCGGTCAGTTCGAGAATGGAATCATAATCTTGTAAATTCCATAAACGGATCAAGTTTAAATCTGTCGGCTGGGCCTTGAGTTGCCTATTGAAGAAAATTGAGCCTCGGAATATACCCCAGACAGCCATGCACAGAAGCATCACTGTCAAGATAAGGGGTAGAATAATTCCTTTTCGGGATGGATGACTCTTTTTAAACACTCTTGCCCCATAAAAGATTTCTCCACCATAAAGGCAGGAATTCTAAATCCGATAATGTCATTGCACCATAAGCAATTTTTAAGTCTTATCACGGGGAACTCCCGGAAGTCAGTTTGGAATCCAACTCTGGATAGAAAAAAACAGATCGGTAAGCCGGGTTCTGTCTTAGGACTGCCATCTATCTTATTTCCGGGTTACCCCGGAACTCTAGCAATCTACCCGTAGACTTTAGGCGAGAAACCCGGTCTACTGCTTGATTTTGCTCCTGATGAGGTTTATCGTGCCTCCTGTCGTTGCCGAAGGAGCGGTGGGCTCTTACCCCGCCTTTTCACCCTTACCTTCTGACATGCAGAAGGCGGTTTGTTTTCTGTGACACTGTCTGTCATCCCTAAAAAAGGAATGCCCGGGAGTTACCCGGCATCATTCTCTATGGAGCCCGGACTTTCCTCCGGAGGAACAAGCCCTCCGGCGGCAGTCTGACCTGTTAAAATTTACATTACTAATCCAGATCGAAATCATCAACCAGATCGGAAAGTCCACCCATTTCCTGGGCAGTGAATACTTCCTCTGACGGCTGATCATCACTCTCATCACTGTGAAAAAGGATACGACTGCAGTAAGGGCAGAAAAGAATATCCTCACCCTTGCGAACATCGTTCACAAATTGACCCGGAAGGATCATGTGACAACCAGTACAAATACCGTCTAAAACAGGAACGATTCCCAAACCGGATTTATTTCTGATAATTCTTTCAAACTTAAAAAGAATCTCTTCATTCATACCGGGAACGACGCTGGCTTCTTCTGATTTGAGTCTCTTGAGCAG